>JAZRFO010000260.1:0-4824 GCA_045643685.1 Acutalibacteraceae bacterium | reverse complement strand
ACCTGTTTTTTAATTTCCATTATCAATACCAAGCCTTTCTACTTCGTTTTTCATAAGCTGTGCAATACGCTCCGTCATACGGCACACATATTCGGGAACAGCTGAAAAATCACCTGTTTCCGTATAGCAAGCGGCGGCACAGACACAACAGATATTCCTGTATTTACAAATCTCGCACTTGGCAGGTGTCCTGATTGATGCAGAAAATTCACGCACCTTTTCCCATGCACCCTTGAAGCCAAGTTCATCAATGCTGAACGGATGTCCTGCCACACCGCAAAAGCACATTTCACCTTTTGATGTAACCCAAAAGCTACTTCTGCCTGCACGACATTTCACCTTGCCTTCTTCCCCATCCTCGATGCAGGTTTCATTCAAGGATTCCAAGCCATTGAGGGTGTTTGTAAATCTTTTTGGAATCTCATTTTCGGGGAAGATAATCTTATACCAATCCACCCTGGTTTGGGCAGCTGAATCGGCACTCAGTCGACTCTGATTTTCGCCTGATTTGCCGCCTACGAGCACCTGCGGATACATATAATGTGCCGCTTTTACATGCACACCAAGTTCACGGCTAAGTCTGTATATTTCCGATGCATCCTGATAATTATCTTCGGTAATACTCACATTCAATCTGATGTCAATACCGTAAGACTTCATAAGTCTGATGTTTTCCAAAACCCTTGAAAAATAAGGTAATCCGGTGAATTTTTCGTAAGTTTCCTCACTACCGCCATAAAGGGAAATATTGAGTCTTGTGGGCGGAATTTTTTTGAAAAGCTCAGCAATTTCGCCACTCAAAAGCGAACCGTTTGTGTTAATGGAAATCATAAGACCAAGCTTCGAGAGTTCAGTATAAATCTCCTTAAAATCGGGTCTGAGCAAGGGCTCACCACCTGTAATAAGCAAGAAAACCATACCCTCAGAAGCAGCCTTTTTGCCGAGTTCTATCCACCATTCAGCAGATTTTTCCGTCTTTTTACAGAGGGCGTTATCCTGACTATGGACATAGCACATTCTGCAATTAAAATTGCATCTTGATGTCAGTTCAAATGTACCTGAAATCGGCACTCCGTTGGCTATTGCTCTAGAGTGAAGGTACGCCGAAAACATAGGCTCATCATTCACAAGTGTTTTATTTATCAATTTTTCGGTATCCATAAATCCCACAAATGCCTGATAACAAGCACTATATCTCCTTCAATTTATTACACAAAAGCTCTACAGCAGAGCCATCCTTAAGGCAGGAATATGACAAAAAACACACATTTTCACAAATATTCTCTGCAACCGAAAAAGCCATATCGGATGCAGATTCCTCCCAGTAACTATAGGTGAATCTGCCGATTGTAAACAAAACTGACTCCAAAAACGAAGGTGTTGAAAGCACGTTTTCATCACCCTTTGACAGTGCAACAATGGCTTTAACAGGTGTTTTTTCATTAAAACAGATTCCCGAGGTTCCGCAATACGGTACACCAGTGGCATAGACCTTGCCATCCTCGAGGAACACACCCGCCCTGTCACCATTAAGCACACGTGCGCCCTTATGTTCGCTCCAAAGCCCCGCCTGTGTGGACTTACCAACCTGCTTGTCGCCTGCGAAAAGAATTGCTTCCCCCTCATATTCAATAAAAGAACAATGAAGTATGCCAATCCCCTTTTGCAACAATAAATGAGGCAAATCCAAGCTTTCAAAAACCACGAATTCACTTATTTCATCGGGATGCTTTATATATAATATTTCATCATTTTCAAGGCAGGAAAAGTCAGCATAGCCCTTTATCGTCATATCGATAAATGTTTTATATTTACGGGTAAATTCACCAACATATAAACTGCCGTTGTCATTATCATAAACACAATTACCCTCTTTTTCGGGTAATTCATCCACTGTGACAACACGAACTGAGTAGTCAGGCACATCAAAATCTGCAAGAAACTTTGAATAATGACCCTCGGGTACAATATCAAAATCGGATGTTATCTCAATTTTGCATCCGCCAAAAGCGTATTTTTTAACCTGCATAGTCAACAAACATCACCTCGCTGTCCGTCTTCATAAAGTGTGAAGCGGGAAGCTGTTTGATTTCACCGGGTTTGAGTCCGTCTGCCTTTGTGCGGAATGTGATGCCACCGAAATAGTTTCCATCGGCATCCTTATTTTTATAATAAACATAAATATCACTTGTGAATTCAGTTTCACAAATATTTTTGATATTTATGGTCTTGTCGTTTGCCTGAACAAGGAAACTATCCTCGTGCAATGTGAGAGTAGCCTGAAAATCCACCCTGTTTTCCACACGGAAATCAGTAAATTCTTCATCCTCCGTAAGAGTCTGTGCATTTTTTTCAAGCACAGTAACCACTGCCCCTGCGGGCAATGTCGTAATTTCGAAAAACAACTCTTTTGCAGTTGTTGTAATAAAAATACGGGCAAGTTGAATATTTTTATCTGAAGTATTTTTCACCTTGATAGCGGCAACATC
This sequence comes from Acutalibacteraceae bacterium, assembly GCA_045643685.1. Taxonomy (GTDB): domain Bacteria; phylum Bacillota; class Clostridia; order Oscillospirales; family Acutalibacteraceae; genus DTU089. Next base: position 2,335 of record JAZRFO010000260.1, on the reverse strand, counting down.
GGTCTTTTCCTCAAATGAGCCATCCTCAACAAAAGCGCCGCTATACTCAAATATTTTTTCAACTGTCAATGCATCATCAACGCTGATGTGCAAATCCTTATTCATGGGCTTATCTTCTCCCTTTCCTGATTCGCAACCGACAAGGCAGATAAAAGATAAGCAAAGCAACACAACAATAATTTTTTTGATATACTTCATATCTTCACCTGAAAAATCCTTAAAAGCCGAACCACCGCAAAGGTGATTCGGCTTATTAGAAATTAAGAACCTAAAACTCTTCCATCCGCAACAGGAATGCCATAGCAAATACCGTAATCCTCGGGGCTGTCTGTCTGATAACGACAGTTACCTTTCACAAAGATTGTCTGTCCCTGGGGACGATCAGGAATCTGTACAGCGCATACGTATGCAGCCTGATTACTTGATAAGGAGCATCCGCCAGATGCATTAGCCGATAAGTTAAAGAACTGGAAGGATACTGCGGGTTTCATATAGTCCTTCATGCTGCTACACCTCCAAACAATAATTCAAAGAGTTTTGTAAATATTGACAGAATTCCCTTAAGGATATTCTGAACGAATGAGTCGGGACTCAGGTTGGTAATCACATCATCTGAGCCATTGTCGGTTGTACCGTTATCAGGCTCATCGGTTTCAATCTTGTCACCGGTAATAGTTGTACCAACTGCAATCTCATCACTTGCGTTACCCTCACTGTCTATAACAACGATTGTGAACTCAACATCACCAGGCTCTGACACATCGAATTCATAGGTCCAACGCTTGTTGCCGCCTATATCCATTTCACAGTCTGTAACGTCCTCACCGTTAACAATAACGCTTGTGATTTCGGGCTGTGTTGTAATGGTGATTGTACCCTTACCATCTGTTGTTTCGACCTGCGCAGGAACGTCAACAACAACGTTTTCGGGAGCAATGGGGTCAACGGGAGCAGGACTTGTTGCCATACGAGCCTTTGCAGCCATTGCAAGTACAGGAGTCTGCTCATCACTGAAAATATTGAGAACATTCACGCCATTACCAGCAAAGCCCCACTTGAGTGATGTAAGAGATATTACCATATCATTTGCTGATGTATTCTCAATAACGATGGGATAAAGCGTTTCATATACACTTTCGCCCGAGCCGTTAATTGATTTTTCATCCCAAACAACTGCAGAATCTATATCGTAGAACTGCTCAGTTGCACTCCTGAGTATAACTTTTTGGGGCTGAGCCTGATTTGTGTTATATACACTTACGGTAGCATTACCCTTTGTACCATCAGTAAGCTTCATACCAATCTGAAGACTTGCGATGTCAAGGTTTGTGGTAGAAGTGATATCAAATGCAATAGCCTGACCCTTTGCAAGATAAACCTCGTTCTTTGGACCATTTTTGATAAATTCTTCTTCACCGAAGGTTTTTTCGCCACCATCAAGGAACAACGATGCTGTTTTGCCATACAAGCTACCCTCAACAAGACCATCAAACTTACCTGTTGACGCATTCTTCTTAAGCAAGGTGTTACGGATTTCAACATACTGAGGTGCATACTCACCGTCAGCCATGTAAACCTCGTTAGCAACATCATTATCTGTACCCATAGGGTCAAAGATTCTTACAGAGTCAACGTAAACACGGAAGCCTTCTTCAGCATCTTTTGTAACGTCAAGTTTGGGGCTGTACATTGTCATTATAACAACCTTATAAGTGCCATAACCACTCTCAAGATCACGAATGCGGAAGATGGGTGACTGATATATAGCACCCTTATCAGCAGTAGCAACGTAACCACCCTTACCATCATTTGCATTTGCATCAAATGTATAGCCATAATAGGTGTTTACAAAGTAACCCTCAATAAAGTTATCATTTGTATCGTAAATCTCAACAGCAAGAGAGCCTGTTGTTCCGTCTGTTACACTGAACAAGTCAAAACCTGTACCTGTGAATGTAAATTCTGCTGTTGGGTCATGACCTATAGAAGCCTCATCAACTGAAACGTACTTTGCATTACCAAGTGAGAATGTTGTGCTATTGTCATAGACACTGTCTGTACCGTAAACATTGTTAGCATCGTACTCGATTTCTGCAATGCTACCGGGTTTATCCTCTGCCTGATATACATCCTTGTAAATATCATCAATATTAGTTGATGTATCTTTCCAGATATATTCGTGTTTCACACCGTATTTATCTGTAAATTCTTCTACATCATGGAAGGTAATAAATCCTTGTTCCTCGAAGTAGATGCTTGTTGCAGGAATAACGTTTACCTCTGCGTAATAGAACCTATCACCTAGTGTTTTATATTCATAATAGAATGTTTCAAC
>JAZRFO010000259.1:0-2650 GCA_045643685.1 Acutalibacteraceae bacterium | reverse complement strand
TTCACCTTGATTTCTTGCACCATTACCTACATCATTTTTTCTTGCAATCTTTTTGTAATGTAAAAAATCTCTCACATGGGAGCGGTTATTTTTTGGGGTGCGTTTTTGGGTGTATTGGTAGCGCACCACACTGGCAGTGTGGGGGTCAGGGGTTCGAATCCCCTTAGCTCCACCAAAAATGAAAAACCGACCTTTATGGTTGGTTTTTTGTTTTTTATATCCGTTGAATAGCCTTTGACTGTATGATATAATAAATTAACCGATAAATAAGAATTTAACGGAGGTGTCTGTATGAATATAACACAGACATTTTATGATAATTTAGCAACACAATATGACAAACTGTTTCTTGATTGGCAATCTACCACCCACGAACAAGCAACAATTCTACACAAACTCTTTGAAAATAATGGGTTTGATAATACAGCACATATTCTTGATTGTGCTTGTGGCATTGGAACACAAGCGATAGGACTTGCTTGTCTTGGTTATTGTGTAACTGCTTCTGATATAAGTAGTGGCGAAATTGCGGAAGCAAAAGCAAGAGCCAAAAATACTAATGTCAAAATCCGTTTTGAAAATGCTGATTTTTGCGAATTGTCAAAAACCTTTACGGAACAGTTTGATATTGTTATTGCTATGGATAATGCTTTACCTCATATGCTTTCAAGCGAAGATTTAGAAAGAGCGATAAGGAGCATTACAAATCAAATTAAAGAAAACGGTATTTTTGTGGGTAGTATCCGAGATTATGATGCTTTACTTAAAGATAAACCACCTTACTCTCCACCCTACATTCACAAAACCGATAAAGGACAACGGGTTTCTTTTCAAACTTGGGATTGGAATGAAGACCACTACAAACTTGTTCAGTATATAATTGATGATACTGAACCCTTAAAAATAAGTAAGTTTGAATGTGAATACAGAGCGACCAAAAGAGAGGAAATGACAAACATTTTTATAAAGAGTGGTTGTAAGAATGTGTTGTGGTTATTTCCAGAAGAAACAGGATTTTATCAACCGATTGTAATAGCAAGGAAATAAACCAATTCCAATTCACCGAGCAGAGTATCACACTCTGCTCGGTTTTCTATTTATGCCTCTTTATCGAGTCCTATCATAAACTGCTCAAAGTCGAAATTAAAGTCAATATTTAATTTATAACCGCTGCAAACCTCAATTCGCTTAATAAGTAAATTGGCAATCATTTTCTTCTTTTCAAAGCTCGCGCCGCCATAAATATCCGCCCAAGAAATCAACTCATCAAAATTGTCGCTGAGTTCACGAAGCAAATTCTCGGTGTCGTTAACTTGCTTTTTCGCATCCTCGCAAAGCTTTGCCAACCGCTCGCATTCGCGTACCGATTCGGCAATAAGCTCCGATAGCATATCGGCCGAAAAAGAACTTTCGCCCCTTAGCGATTTTACCACCTCGGATTTTAAAAGACTGAGATTATCATTCTCTTTACTAAAATCGGCATTCACCATTATCAGTCGCGCCTTGCGAAGCTCCAGCTCATTTGAATATTTCGAACTGACAATATCGCTTTTCGAAACACCCCGCATTTTGGCGAAAATGTCCTTGATAATGTTATCCACTATATCGTCGAGAATGTGCATGGTGTAACCCGTTTGCCCGTCGCATTCGGTCTGCTTTCGGGTCTTGCCGTAGCAGGCGTAGCGAATGCGCTTGGTGGTGTCGATAGTGCCGTCCTTTTTCTTGCGACAGCGACCGCTTGTTGTAAGATTAAGTTTTGAACCACAATGTCCACAGTAAACCTTGCCCGAAACCAAAGCCTTTCCTTTGGTATTTAGCGGTACAGTCGGGTTTGCCTTTTTCTTGTCCGAACGCTCTTTCATAATAAATTGTGCTTTTTCGTATTGCGAGGGTGAGATTATTTGCAAATGGGGTAGTACCTCCGAACGAGATTCCCCACTACGGAGTACGCCCGTGTAGGTTAGGTTGCATAAAATTCCGCGTATGCTCGCCGCGTGCCAGTTTTTGCCCGTTCTCGCACGGTATCCGTTATTGTTTAGCCAAGTTGTAATGCGCTGGGCGCCGTAGCCCTCGCTTGTGTATTTATCAAAGATAATTTTAACAACCATCGCTTCGGCTTCATTGACCTTTAAATCGTAAAGCTCGTGCTTTCGTTTGTTGAATCTTCCGCTTTTCACAAGGTCATAGCCAAAGGCGGCAATGCCGCCCTTGAAATGACCCGACTCAACCAACTGACCAAGACTAGTTTTAGTTCGCACCGAAGTTTTTTCGCTTTCGCCGTCGGCTTGCCAAAAGCGGATGTAGTTTAAAAGCTTGTCCGTGTGGGTGTCGAAACGTTGCTCACCCTCTTGGGTGCTCCAAACCTCAATTCCGTTTTTAACAAACCACTCCACCACAAAGGGTGTTTCATCCGCAATTCTGCCGATTCGGTCGAACATAAAGACAAGCAAAACGTCAAACTTTTTCTTTACTGCAAGGTCTTTTATGATTTGAATTTTGTCGCGGTCTCCGGCTCGCACCTTGTGACCCGAAACGCCGTCCTCTTGCTCTTCGTGAACAATTTCCCAACCCTTTTGCAGTGCAAATTTGTGGCAAGCCTTTCGCTGCATCGGTATATCGGCTTCGTTGTTGCTGTCGTAGTCCACCTGTT
>JAZRFO010000258.1:0-4002 GCA_045643685.1 Acutalibacteraceae bacterium | reverse complement strand
TTTTTCACTTGATTTTTTTTGTGATGAATGGTATTATACTAATTTGTATAACCATTTTTATAATGGAGAAATATTATAATCTGAAATGTAAGTAAAAATTGACTTTTTTTGAAGTCGGTTGTGTTGCTTGGTTTCGGTTTTAGGAGGAACAAAATATGAAAAAAGGACTTTCGCTTTTACTTGCGCTCCTTATGGTGGTGTCGGTGTTCTCACCCGCATTCCCATCATTTGGCGGTATCAAGGTAGAAGCGGCGGACGATACACTTGCCACAGTGTTCACCGCATCTGACTTCCAGGATAATGCTCATGGTAATGACGTTATCTCAAATTTCAAAAAAATAATGGCTAATGTTCAGGCAGGCGGTATGACAGATGAGCCAGATGCATTTCTTTTTGGTGGTGACTATACTGGCTCAAGTTATGGTGCTGCTGATTCTGCCCTGACTGTTCCAAGGATGACAGAGGCAGTTCACGACGTTTACCCATACTTCAACACAAATAATGTAGTTAACGTTCAGGGTAACCATGACGTGCTTACTGATGATTTCAATCAGACAGGACTTTATGAGTTTGACGAGTTCCTGGTTTACGTTATCAATTGCGAAGATTATCCTGCATCAAGGGGTGAAGGCGCCTTAGCTAAAACCGAGGCAACTGCAGCAAAGCTTGGCGAGGACTTCAACAAACTCCTTACATCTGGCGAAACAAGACCTATTTTCATTACAACGCACCTTCCCTTGCATCACAATGCCAGAACAGGTACCGTTGAAAAAAATGCAAATGGTGAAACCGTATATGACGAATACGGCAAACCTAAGTTCGTAGAGGGTAGCTACCAGTACAACGAAACACACTATTCTCGTATTATTTTTGACGTTGTCAATGCATATGCGACTATTTTTGATATTGTTTTTCTTTTTGGTCATAACCACTCAGGTAACTACGACGACTACGTTGGCGGTGCTGCCACATACATCGGTAAAGGCGACACTATGTATGTTCCTTCAAAAGTTCTTGAGGATGCAAATGGTAAATACATCCTTGATAAGTATGGCAATCGTATAGCCACAGACGTAGTTCTTCCCGGAGAGAACAATTTCAATGCCGAAACAATCAACTTTACATATATGAACTATGGTTATCTCGGCTATGCAAACAATGCGCCCGAGGGTAAGGTGTCAAAAATTTTTGACGTTCATACTAATTCTTATCCCACAAACAGTTCTGACACTCTTACAATGGGTGCCTTTGAAATTTGCGCTGACAGAATTGAAATTTCACGATATTCTGTTGATGGCAAATACGGCACAACCAAGGTAGTATCAAGAAATTTAAAGACTAATGAGCAATCTGTAGCTATGGCTGGTTACAATGTAGATTTACAGTATTCAGCAACAGGTGCTATTGCAATTGCTTCGGGTTATACAAACCCCAAGTTCACTTGGTCTGTAGATAACACTAATATCAGTTCAATTATTGCAGGTCAGGGCACACCTCGTGTTCAGCTTGCACACAAAAATTTGGGCAGCACAACCCTTAGGGTTGTAGTAACAGAGCAGGATGGCTCTAATCCCATAGAAAAAACGTTCCCTCTTAACGTTATTGAACGTACAAAACCGACAAACGAACAGAACGGTGCTGTTTCAATCCGTTACGCAACAACCACAGTTAATAACCAGACTATGGAATATTATGAAGCCAATCTTCCACAGGAACTTTACCTTATTGGTAGCTATGAGGATTTTGCAACAGTTACCTCAAGCACTTGGGCTTCATCAAACACAAACGCCGTAACCGTTGACCAGACAGGTAAGGTTACCCTTAAAGATAACGGCACTGCATTCGTATCGTATAACGTTAAAGGTACATTAACAAACGGCACGGCTGTAGACCTTATAACACAGGTTAAGTTTGTTGTAAGTACAGAAAAGAAAATAGAATACATATATAAAGAAGTTGCAAATTCTTCTTTTTCTGCCGGCAAGCAATATGTTATTGCAACAACAAGAACAAATAATGTTTATGGTGGTGGATATGCCAACCACAACGGTCAAGGTATAGCCCTTACAGGTACTAAAGCTTCCTTTAGTGGTTCTTCTCCTTCGCGAACCATTTCCGTTGCAAACACCTACGCGTGGAATACTATTGCAACCGGAAACGATGGCGTTTTCTATTTGCAAAATGATGCGACAGGACTGTATCTTGCCGCAAAGCAAGAATCTAGTACTAGTTACGGCGATTTCTATACAACAGAAACCATTCCTAGTGTTTCAGAAGGTGGTTGGAGTGTGACCGCAAACGGAAACCTTACCAATGGTTCCTATCATTGGTATCCAAGAAGTTCTGATTACGTTACACTTACAAAAGGTGAACAGACTAATTATGTTGTGCTTTTTGAGAGAACACCTCTTGATCCTTCCGCAACAATTGAATTTACAGGCGAGAAAGCAAACGGTGCAACAAAAACTGTTTATTCAGTATTCAATGGAATGCAGATTTCACTCCACGGTGATTATGTAAATATTGAAAAGCGTGATACCAATTTTAACGAGTGGACATCATCCGACACAACTGTTGCAACAATCGATAGCAACGGTGTTGTAACATTTACAGGTAAGCAGGGCAATACAACCATTACTTACACAGTCAGAGATGCTGTCAGTGGAGCAACAGTTTCTGCAACACTTACACTTTCTGCAATGCTTACTGCAGAAGAAACACGTACATTCAAATATGTTACTAAAATTGAAGCAGGCAAAAGATACGTTGTAGCAACAAAAGCTGGAGAACTCGGTGACGCATTCCTCCTTTCCAGCTTCCGTGATACAAACACATCTCTTCTTTCAGAGCGTACAACTATTCAGGTAACATCTAACGGTGAATATTTCGTTGAAATTGATAAAGATAAAAATTATCCCGTTTGGATTGCTGAGGCGGATGGTAGCTATTTCAACCTCAAAAGTGAAAAAGAGGGTAGATACCTCTATGCAAACGAAACAAAGAATAATGAGGGTACTGTAAGCACATCCACAAGTGTTGGAGCAGATACCGATGCAATCAAATATCAGTGGTCTTATTCAAACCCTGGTATCTATAACCAATATGTTCTTGATGGTGAAAACACCTACCTTCGTTCACGTAGTGCTAACTTCGTTGGTATGGGTACAAAGACACAGTCGGAATTTTATTTCTACGAGGAAACAAGCCTTTCCCCAAATGGTGTTATTACTTCACGTTACGACATTGTTGGCACATCGCTTCAACGAACTGAAATCTGTCCTCGTCAGACAGAAACCTTCGTTCCTAAGGCAGAAAACTTCCCCGATAACAGTAGGGTAACATTTGAATGGAATTCAAATAACGATGAGGTTGCAACAATCGATCAGAATGGTGTGCTTACCTATACAGGTAAAGCAGGTGTTGTTACAGTAACACTTACAACAACCTCGCTTGAATATGATGCAACAGGTACAAAGCCCTTTGATACCACAACAGTCAAGATTTTTGTTAACGGTGGTACTGAAGAAGTTCCGGATGAACCCGGTTCTGAACAGCCTATGTATTATCTTACAGGAACTTTTGAGGTTGGTAAGAAGTATATTATTGCAAACAGCAACGTAGTCGGTGACGCTAAAGCTATATCAAACCTTCTCCATACAGAAATAAACATCAAGGGTGACGACGTTTCAATAAACAATGACTCAAAGGGTAATTATATTACTAGCCCTGCAGATAGTATTCTTGTTTTTGAAGCAGTCAAATCCGGCACCGATGGTTATGTGAAACTCAAAACCGAAGACGGCAAATATCTTGTTGGTGTAAAAGCCGATCCCCGTGTAACTAATATTGTAGAAGAAGGAGCGTATGACGAAAGTTATTATTGCTTCAGGTATTCAGGCAATAAGTTGGAAGTTTGCGATGGTAGCAACACTGATTTCTTTATTGATAACGACAATAACGGGTATCGTTGTTGGGTAAGTAGTGCGGGTACTGCCATGTACT
>JAZRFO010000257.1:0-2389 GCA_045643685.1 Acutalibacteraceae bacterium | reverse complement strand
GATCTTTGGTGGTGACGGTTGGGCATACGACATCGGCTTCGGCGGTGTTGACCACGTTCTTGCTTCCGGTGAAGATGTAAACATCATGGTATTCGATACTGAAGTTTACTCCAACACAGGTGGACAGGCTTCTAAGGCTTCCAACATCGGTCAGGTTGCTCAGTTCGCAGCTGCAGGTAAGGCAATCGCTAAGAAGAGCCTTGCTGAAATTGCAATGAGCTACGGCTATGTTTACGTTGCACAGATCGCTATGGGTGCTGACCAGAACCAGACACTTAAGGCTATCAAAGAAGCTGAAGCTTACAACGGTCCTTCACTTATCATTGCTTACTCACCTTGCGAAATGCACTCTATCAAGGGTGGTATGGTTAACTGCCAGAACGAAATGAAGAAGGCAGTTGAATGCGGTTACTGGAATATGTTCCGTTACAACCCCGCTCTCAAGGCTGAAGGCAAGAATCCCTTCACAATTGACTCTAAGCCCGCAACAGGCGACTATAAGGCATTCCTTCTTAACGAAGCACGTTATTCTTCTCTTACTCGTTCATTCCCCGAAAGAGCAGAAGCACTCTTCGCACAGTCCGAGCAGACAGCTCTCGAAAGATATGAGCACCTTCTCAGACTTCAGGCGCTTTACGCTCCCAAGGCTGACTAAGATTCATAAACAAGAAATCCTCTCGCACCCAAAGTGCGAGGGGATTTTTTAAAAGCAAAATTCAAAATGTAGAATGCAAAATTATCGGGGTTACGCCTATTGTAAACAAAGTTGTTGTAACGCGAAGGCGGTGGGGGGGTACCCGTTTTAATTTGTTTGTGGTCTGCGGTTTAGGCGGGTCTAAACCTTAAGAAAATCGATTAATATTACGCGAGTTGGCGTATTTGCACAAATGCACCAGTGTTGTCAGGATATATATAAGGTAAAATAAACAAATATAAACAATTTTCAAAAAAACTCTTTACTTTAGCGCGTTAAAGTGCTAAAATACCACCATGAAATAAAAAGCGGGTATTTCCGCTATGGAGGAAACTATTATGAGTAAGAAAATTTTAGCTATCGTAATGAGCATCGTTCTTGTTTGCGGTGTTGTTTGCGCATTCGCAGCTTGCGGTAAGGAAACCGCAAACCCCGATGAAACAAAGGCACCTGAAGTTGCATCAGACCTTGCAGAAATCAAAGCAAAAGGCAAAATGGTTATCGGTATAACAGAATATGCACCCATGAACTACTATGAGGGTGGCAAACTTGTAGGTTTTGATACAGAGTTCGCTGAAGCAGTTTGTGAAAAACTTGGCGTTGAAGCAGAGTTCTTTATCATTGCTGACTGGGGTATGAAAGTTAATGAACTTGATGCTAAGACAATCGACTGTGTATGGAATGGTATGACAATTACAGACGAACTTAAAGGCGCTATGTCAATCAGTGATCCCTACGTTGTTAACGCACAGGTAATCGTAACAAAGGCTGAAAATGCAGAGAAATATAAAACTGCTGAAGATTTAAAGGATGCAGACATTGCTGTTGAAAGCGGTTCTGCAGGTGAAAAAGAGGTTGTTGCATTAAACCTTAATGCTGTTCCTGTAAAAGCTCAGGCTGACGCTCTTCTTGAAGTTCAGTCAGGTGCAGTTGATGCTTGCGTTATCGATATCACAATGGCTAAGGCTATGACAGGTGAGGGTACAGATTACGAAGCTCTTACATACACTGGTTCTCTTTCAGAGGAATTCTATGGCATCGGTTTCAGAAAAGGTTCCGATACAGCAGTTGAAGTTCAAAAGATTATTGATGAACTCAAGGCTGACGGCACACTTGACAAACTTGCTAAGAAATACAACCTTACTCTTGCTGAGTAATTTTTTAAGTGTAATTTAATAACTTGCGGCAGAGGGCTTTAGGGCACTCTGCCGTAATGTTGCGTAAAATGGAGAAAATTCTATGTTTGAACGAGAAATATTAGAGACTGTCATCCCTCGACTTGCGGACGGTTTCGTGGTAACCTTAGAAATATTTTTCTTAACACTTCTCATATCGTTACCTGCGGGATTGATTCTCAGTTTTGGTTCTATGAGCAAGTTCAAACCTTTAAAATATGCAGTTAAGACTCTTGTTGCGGTTATAAGGGGAACACCCTTAGTGCTTCAGCTTATTGTAATATTTTATGGTCCCGGACTTCTTGCTACATGGGCGCAGGGCGTTGAAAGTACTAACTTTTTTATTGAATGGATGTCCACTTGGCATGTTATGGATAGATTTGTTGCGGTTATCGCGGCATTTTCATTGAATTATGCGTGCTATTTTTCTGAGATTTATCGTGGCGGTATTGAAAGTATTTCAAAAGGACAGTACGAAGCTTGTCAGGTTCTCGGTATGACAAAAACACAAGCATTTTTT
>JAZRFO010000256.1:0-5312 GCA_045643685.1 Acutalibacteraceae bacterium | reverse complement strand
TTTTTTGAAAAACAATTTTTTTGATATTTATTACCATAACCAAAATGCTCACCGTTTCTGTTACAGAAGCGGTGATATGGTATATGAGGAAGCTTTTACAAACGGGGCTTTTGTAACTTGTGGTTGGAACAGCGCGGGATATCCCCTTAACGTGTTATGTGGTTTCCCCTCTTATATCAACTTAAAAAGATATGCAGAGCCTTTTGCTTTCAATATAGAAATCGACGGCGAAAGTCTTGATTTCGGTCTGGATTTTATTGATTATTCAATTAACAAAACACAAACGAGCGAAGAATGTGTTATAACCTTAAAAAGCACCAAAAAGCCCGTTGTTTTAAAGGTTCACACCTTAATTGACGGCTCACAAATGTTTTCACGTTGGATTGAAATTGAAAACACTTCTGACACACCTTTAAAGGTAAGCCGTCTTTCGGTTTTAAGCGGTGCAATTGAATCCCTTGACGATGATGCATTGGAAAGCACCCAAAGTGTTAACGACGTTTATTCAATAGGCTATTTTGAAAATGATGCTTGGGGCAATGAGGGTGAGTTTAAATGGAGTCCCCTTATCCCGGATGCCAAAATCATTGAATCCCGTTTCGGCAGAGACAGATTCCGCCATCCTCTTTTATTTATAAGAAATAACCTCACCGGTAAACTCTGGTTTTCGCAGATAGGTTTCAGCGGTGGTTACCGATACACAGTTGATTACAACGCCCGTCCTGACAAATGCGCAACACACCTTTCATTCAAGGCAGAAATTACCGGCTATAATCCCATTTACGTCATACCACCGAAAGGCACGTTCACCACACCTGTTGTGTATATGGGACTTGTTCAAGGTAATCTTGATGATGCAGTGAATGAAATGCATTCCCATATCCGCAAATCCATTTTCAACCTCCCCGAGGCACAAAGTGACGTTCACCTTATAAACTGCGGTATGGGTGCAGAGCACACTATGAATATAGAGGACAGTAAGGCTTTTATTGACCAATTTGCCCTTATGGGCGGTGAAATATTTACAATAGATGCCGGTTGGGAATGCCCACCCGATAAACAGGTTGAATGGAGCACCTACAACGGCAGAAACCTGCCCGACCCCGACCGTTATCCCAAGGGAATAAAGGAATTACGTGATTACGCTCACAGTAAGGGACTTAAATTCGGCCTATGGGTTGACATTGAATGCGTTGGTAAAAAATGCAACATACATAGCGAACACCCTGAGTGGCGAAGCCTTAACGTTTTTGGTGAAAGAACCGAAAAGTTCCTTGATATGTCAAACCCCGAGGTAAGCAAATGGGCAGAGGACGAGCTTTCAAGAATCATCCAAGAATATGAGCTTGACCTATTAAGAGTAGACCATAACGTTGATTTTACCGAATATTTCGGCATCCGTGACACAGGTTATGGTATACCTGAATGTGTTTGTATCAAGCACAACCAAGCGGTTTACAAAATGTATGAAAGCCTGAAAAAGAAGTTCCCCAATGTGATTTTTGAAAATTGTGCCGGTGGCGGCGGAAGAACCGACCTTGGCATGATGAAGAACTTTAACCATACCTGGGTTTCCGATTGGCAAAAAATGCCACGCTCAATCGCCATAACAAACGGTATGACAATGGCATTACCTCCCGAAAAGGTTGACAGACTTTTTGCAGGTATGGGTTGCCACACCATAGGCTCTTTGGATGCACATTTAAGAAACACAATGTTGGGGCATATTTCACTTAACGTAATCTCCCCCGCCGACGCTAAAGTGAACGAAAAGGCTATGGCGTTCATTAAGCATTCGACGGATGTTTATAAGAATTTCATAAGACCATTCCTTAGTGAATCAGAAATATATCACCACACTCCCGACTTAAACAACAGTAATTATTCCGTTCTAGAAATATCCTCCCCCGACAAAACCAAGGGCGCAATTACCGTTATCACCCTTTGTGGCACCAATGAAAAAACCATTATGGTTAAGCCCAAAGGCATTGACGTTTCACGAGAATATAACGTCACCTTGGATAACGACCAATACACCTACACCATATCGGGCGAAAAGCTCAAACGCAACGGAATTGCCGTTGATATCAAATCATCACTTTCTTCGGAACTTGTTTTATATGAAGCAATATAAAAAATTCACCACAGGTTTTTACCTGTGGTGAATTTCTCTTATAAAACAGATTCAATTATATTTTTTAATTCGTCCGTTCCTTCGCCTTTTTCAGAGGAGAAAGGAATTATGGTTAAGTTATCCCCAAACTCCGCCAACTCTTCTCTGAGGGCGTTTTTGCGCTCATTATACTGGGTTTTATTAAGCTTATCGCTCTTGGTTGCTGCCACAATAAAGGGAAGACCTGCATCCTGTAAGAAACGCATCATAACATAATCATCTTCCGAAGGTTTATGGCGCATATCAACCAACTGTACAACAAGTTTTATATTACGGGGGCTCTGGAAATAGCCCTCCATCATTTCTGCCCAACGACGTTTTTCACCCTTGGCAACCTTTGCGTAGCCATAACCGGGAAGGTCAACAATTCGTACATCCTCAACCTTAAAGAAGTTAATGGTAATTGTTTTACCCGGCATAGAAGAAACTCTTGCAAGATTCTTTCTGTTGAAAAGTCGGTTAAGCATTGATGATTTACCAACATTTGAGCGACCTGCGAAAACGATTTCAGGTAAATCGGATTCAGGGATTTGCTTTAATGTGCCGAAAGCGGCTTCAAACTGAACTTTGTTATAATTCATTTTACACCTCTCTGCAATATACACCTGTGGATTTTTTATCGGTTTTTGTATTCTTGATAGGATTTGATTTTTTAGCCACTGTATTGCCCTTACAAGGAATTTTGCTTTCCTCTAAAGCAACACTGAGAACCTCATCAAGGTTACTTACAGGTATAAACTCAATAGCTTTTTTAACTGTTTCATTTACCTTATCCAAATCCGCTTTGTTTTCCTCGGGAATAAGGACTGTTTTCATTCCGTTTTTAAATGCTGCGGTTGATTTTTCACGAAGACCGCCGATAGCAAGAACTTTACCTCTTAAGGTGATTTCGCCTGTCATAGCAACGGTTTTGTTAACCGCTCTGCCTGTTAAAGCAGATGCGAGAGCAGTTGTCATTGTAACACCTGCAGAAGGACCATCCTTAGGTACTGCGCCCTCGGGAACGTGGATATGAATATCCTTAGTTTTATAAAAGTCTTTATCAATACCGAGAGCCTCTGCCCTGCTTCTGATATATGTAATAGCCGCCTTTGCGGATTCTTTCATTACGTCACCGAGAGAACCTGTTAATTCGAGCTTACCGCTACCTTCAAGAACCGCAACCTCAATCTGCATCATTTCACCGCCAACGGCAGTCCACGCAAGTCCGTTTGCAGCACCGACCATATCATCAAAATCAAGTTTTGTGGTTTTGTATCGAGGTGCGCCTAAATATTCCTCTAAGGATGCGGGGTCAACGGTGATTTTACCCTCAAAGCCTTCTGCAAATTTAACCGCAACTTTGCGGATTATTTTAGTAATGGTTCTGTCGAGGGTACGAACACCCGCCTCTTTAGTGTAATCAGAAATCAAGGTTCTGAGTGCACCGTCGGTAAATCTTATCATTCGGCTATTCATACCGAAATTCTTTACTTGTTTGGGTACAAGGTGTTTTTTCGCAATAGCAAATTTATCCTCGGCGGTGTAACTGTACAATTCAATTACTTCCATACGGTCATAAAGAGGACCAGGAATCTGCGAAGCATCGTTTGCAGTAGTAATAAAGAGAACCTTGCTTAAATCGAAAGGTACCTCAACGTAGTGGTCGGTGAAGGTATTATTCTGCTCACCATCAAGAACTTCAAGCAATGCGGATGAGGGGTCACCCTTATAATCACTGCCCAATTTATCAATCTCATCAAGAAGAATCAAGGGGTTGGAAGTTTCTGCCTGTTCTATAGCGGTAATAATTCTACCGGGCATTGAACCGATATAGGTCTTTCTGTGACCTCGGATTTCTGCTTCATCACGGACACCGCCAAGAGAGATACGCACGTATTTTCTGCCAAGAGCCTTTGCAAGGGATTTGGCAACGGATGTTTTACCAACACCGGGAGGACCTACAAGGCACAGAATCTGAGCATTGGCATCGGGTGCAAGTTTTTTTACGGCAATAAGCTCAATAACTCTTTCTTTAACATCCTCAAGGCCATAATGGTCCTTATCGAGTATTTTACGTGCCGCTGCAACGTCTAGAGAATCCTCGGTATAAACACCAAAGGGTAAGCTTGTTACTCTTTCAAGATATGTACGTGTTACATTGGACTCGGGACTACCGGGCGAAGTTTTGATAAGTCTGTCGCATTCCTCGTAAAGCTTCTTTTTAGACTTTTCATCAATGGGTAATGCGGATATCTTTTCTTTATACTTATTCGCCTCGGCTACGGGTGAATCGTCGTCACCAAGCTCGTTGGAAATAACCTTCATTTCCTCACGAAGATAATATTCTCTTTGGTTTTTATCCATTT
This sequence comes from Acutalibacteraceae bacterium, assembly GCA_045643685.1. Classification (GTDB taxonomy): domain Bacteria; phylum Bacillota; class Clostridia; order Oscillospirales; family Acutalibacteraceae; genus DTU089. The sequence goes on along the minus strand of JAZRFO010000256.1, from coordinate 791 downwards.
TTTCCTGAACTTTATCAGAAATTTCGAGCTCAAGCTTTAAAACTTCGGTTTCCTTGGATAAAATACCGCAGAGCATTTCTGCTCGTTTCATTACGTCAAGTTCATTGAGAAGTCTTTGTTTATCAGAAACTTCAAAATGAAAATGACCTGCAATATCATCAGTTACGTCTGCAATATTTTCTTCCTCAAGAATTGCAAGGAAAATCTCAGGTGCAATTCGGGGACTTACTGAAATATACTCGTCAAACCTTGATTTAAGGGTTCTTAAAGTAGCAACAGTAAGAGGGTTTTCGTTGTCGGGATAAACCTCGGGAAGTCTTTGAACAAGAGCACGAAGGGAAATACGCTCCCTTGTAACCTCTTTAACACAAGCTCTGTAAAGACCTTCAACAACAATTTCAAAATTATTACTGTCGGCGGAGCCTGAAATCTGCTTGATTTCGGCAACAACACCAACTTCGCTCAATTCTGAAAATTTGGGGTCCTCTACCCTTGCATCCTTTTGTGAGACGAGGAAAATCTTTCTGTCCTCAGTTTCAATTGCTGATTTTATTGCTCGTACTGATTTTAATCTGCCCACCTCAAAGCTCATGGTCTGCTCAGGAAAAATAACAAGATTCCTAAGAGCGAGAACAGGTAAGGTTTCGGGCTGATAGATTTTTTCTGACATATTAACTCCTACAGAGTGGGTAAAGCGTATCCGAACCAGCCTTAAATGGCGGCGTTTCGGTACTTTTGCCCGATTTGCCTTTGAAAGGCGATAGCCTGTCTGCAGTCAAATACGACCAAAA
>JAZRFO010000255.1:0-9256 GCA_045643685.1 Acutalibacteraceae bacterium | reverse complement strand
CTTCTTCATGAAAAACCCTTTGCAGGTGTTAACGGTAGCGGTAAGCACAACAACTGGTCAATTTCCACAAACACAAACGTAAACCTTCTCGAGCCCGGTGAAACTCCCGCAGAAAACGCTCAGTTCCTTTTATTCCTTTGTGCGGTTATTAAAGCCGTTGACGATTATCAGGATTTATTGAGAATTTCAATTGCATCCGCAGGTAACGACCACCGTCTTGGTGCTCAAGAGGCTCCTCCTGCCATTGTTTCAATGTTCTTAGGTGAAGAACTTACCGCTATTCTCGAATCCATAGAAAAGGACGAGGACTACGACAACAAAGAAAAAGAAGTTCTCAAAGTCGGTGTTCACGTGCTTCCTCGTTTCCCCAAGGATACAACAGACAGAAACAGAACATCCCCCTTTGCGTTCACAGGTAACAAATTTGAGTTCCGTATGCTCGGTTCATCCGCTTCCGTTGCAGGTCCCAACACAACTCTTAACACAGCAGTTGCAGACGTTCTTTCACAGTTTGCCGACGAGCTTGAAAATGCTGATAATTTTGAAAGTGCTTTACATAAACTCATTAAGCGAGTTATCAAAAACCACAAGCGCATAATTTTCAATGGTAATGGTTATGATGATGCCTGGGTAAAGGAAGCAGAAAAAAGAGGGCTTCTTAACCTTCGTACAACTCCCGATTGCTTACCCTATATGCTTCACGACAAAAACGTTGAACTGTACAAGCGTCACAAGGTTTATAGCGAAGCAGAAATCAAAGCACACTACGAAATCAAAAACGAAAAATACTGTAAATACCTCAACATAGAAGTTCTTACAATGATCGAGATGGCAAAGAAGGATATTCTTCCCTGTGTGAGCCGTAACATCCACGAACTTGCGGATACACTTATAGCAAAACGCACCGTAAGTGACTGTATCGACACAACCTACGAAGAAAACCTTGTAAAAACTCTTTCAGAACTCAGTGCTAAAGCATTTGAAGACGTAACTGCTTTAGGTGAACTTTCAAAAGAAGTTAAAATGATTGAAGAAAGTGATGCGGCAGCGATGTTCTACAAAAACCGCATTATCCCCCTTATGAACACATTGAGAGAATCCGTTGATACAATGGAAAGCATTTGCTCTTCAGAGCATTGGTGCTACCCCTCATACGGTGACTTACTTTTCAGTGTAAGATAAAATGCAAAGGTGCACTCCGCAGAGTGCACCTTTATTTTTTATATTATATATTCTTCATACTTCTCAAGCACAAATATTTCAGCGGTAATGTCCAGTAGAAGTCCGTCAGCGGTATATTCTTCCGAATGAACTACACCTGTTTTACGAAGTTCGGCACCTGCACCACCCATTGAAAAGGGCAAAAGAATTTTAACTCTTTTTCTTGTAGGAGGGAGCGCGGCGGCAATTTTCTCAAGAAGTTCGGGAAGACCCTCCCCTGTTTTAGCCGAAACCCTGACAGTATTTCCAACCAAAGGAATGGAGATATCATTTGCTAAATCACATTTATTAAGAACTGTAATTATGGGCTTGTCACCGCAACCAAGTTCTTCAAGAAGTTCATTTGTAACTCTGAAATGCTCGTTACATTCATCACTTGAAGCATCGCAGATGTTGAGTATAACGTTAGCACTCACAGCTTCGTCAAGAGTTGATTTAAAGGCTTCAACAAGTTTATGCGGAAGTCTTCTGATAAAACCAACTGTGTCTATAAGAAGAACCGAATTACCATCAGGCAACGTCAACGCTCTAGCCGTTGGGTCAAGGGTTGCAAAAAGTTTATTTTCTGCAAGAACACCTGCATCTGTAAGGGTATTCATAAGGGTGGATTTACCCGCATTGGTGTAACCTACAAGGGCAACTGTAACAACACCGTCTTTTTTACGGCGCTCTCTGTGGCGTGTACGTCTTTCCTCAAGGGCTTTTAAATCCTCGGTCAATGCGGAAATTCTACGTCTTATATGACGGCGGTCAGTTTCAAGCTTTGTTTCACCGGGACCTCTTGTACCGATACCACCACCGAGCCTTGACATTGATGCACCTTTGCCACCAAGACGGGGTAAAGCGTATTTTAACTGAGCAAGTTCAACCTGTAATTTACCCTCACCCGAAAGGGCACGTTGAGCAAAAATATCAAGTATAAGGGTTGTTCTGTCAATAACCCGCACATCTGTTACGGTTTCAATATTCTTTTGTTGGGCAGGTGATAATTCACCATCCACTATAACAAGGTCGGGCTTTTCGTTTTCACAAAACTCTGAAAGCTCCTCCAGTTTACCTCTGCCGAGGTATGTTCCCGGTTCAGGTGCTTCGCGTTTTTGTGTCATTTCGCAGATAACCTCCGCCCCTGCGGTTTTAGCAAGTTCCGTAAGCTCCGCCAAGGATGAGTCTACGTCAAATTCACCTGTATCAACTGAAATCAACACGGCACGTTCCGCATCAACTTTATTTTCATAAAAATCCATAAAATCACCTTTGAAGTGTTTAAAACCCTGTTCACCAATGGTAAACAGGGTTCAATTTATCTTTTCTTTTTGTGATGTCTGCTTCCGTAGTAGTAGGATGAGCCATAGTATCCGCCGTAACGGTTTGAGAAATAGCCACCTGCTTTTTCAGTAGCAATCTTAAGAGTACCTGTACCTGCACGGTTGTAGATACAACCCATAATGTCCGCTTTAGTTGTTAATATGTCACTCAAAGCATATTCAATCTGAGGAATAGCAACTCTTTCTTCAGCAGCAACGAATACCATTGAATCTACATAGTTCGCAACAATAGCAGCATCAGCAACAACACCTGCGGGAGGACAGTCAACAATAACATAATCGAAGTTCTTTTTAGCTTCTGCAATAATTTGTGCAGTAACGTCTGAAGCAAGTGTTTCAGAGGGGTCTGCCACAGCTGTAGAAGAAACAAGAAGGTAGAGATTATATTTTTCAATATATTTAACTGACTCTTCAAAGGATTTAACACCATTTACGATGTCATAAATACCCTTTTCGCCTTCGATGTTGATACCAAGAGTTTTACAAACTGCGGGTTTTCTGAGGTCAGCATCAATAAGGATAACAGACTTACCGCTTTTTGCAAGTGAAAGGGCGATGTTTGTAGAACATGTAGTTTTACCTTCACTCTCAGTTGAACTTGTAACAGCAAATACTGAATAACCCTTTTTCAGTTTTGCGTTTTCAAACTTAGTTCTTATAAGCTTGAATGTTTCGATAAAGGGAAGACCAACGTTTCGGTCAGTAATAAGAAGACGTGTGCGGTCATTCTTTTTCTTGCCCTTGATGTTTGAAACAGTAGCAATAATGTCCATGTTACTGAAGTTATTCTTAATATCCTCAGTTGAAAGCAATTTATTCTGAATTTTTGCAGAGATAAGAATAATAATTATAGCAAGGGCGGCACCGATAATTAAACCTGACGCTGTATAAAGAGGTGTTGAGGAGTCGGGGGCAAGTTTTGCAACGGTAGCACTATCGGCAACACTGATATGAGCAGAAGGGAAAACATCCTTTGTAATTGTGGGGTAAACACTCTGGATAGCCGTTGCTACAATGTATGAAAGTTCTTCATCAGTTGATGTAACCTTGATGTTAACAAGTGTTGAATCGGGAAGAAGTTCAATATTCATCATACCACGAAGATATTCTTTATCATATTCTTTACCTGTCTGTGCTTTAACATTAGCTTGTACGGCTGTAATAAAATCATTACCGCGTTGCATAATCGTTTTAAAGTCCGTAGCAATTGTTGTAGAAGCCTGAGCATCACTTGCAGTAATCTGAGAACCGTTTATACCACCAAGATCTTTATCCTTGTTTGAAACCTTAAATATAAGATTAGAAGTATATTGTTCTGTGTATGTAGCTTTTGCAACACCGAAACCGCTTGCGCTGAAAATAGCAACAAACAAAACAACAATCCACCATTTACTGAGAATCTGGCGTAAAATTTTAAGAATTGGAGCTAAGCCTATATCCTCATCAGTGGTTCTTTTTTCTTCGTAAGCCATCTATATTCTCCTTTTTATTTCATATATAGTTTATGATACCATAAATAAAAGCCAACTACAATAGTTTTTTGAATTTTTATAGTCCATTCCGCTTCAAAAACTCAATTTGACGGTCTTTGGCGGAAGTGTCCACAGAATTGATATCACTTGCCTCTTTGGTGTATTTTTCTTTATCCTTCAAAGCACTTAAAAGCCTTACAATCCACATAATTGGTAACAGGAATGGAAGTTTTTTCAGTATGGGATATCTTTTTTTCATAAGTTTATAGGGCAAGAATAATCTTGTTAAAAAATAAGAAGATTTTTTCTCTGTATAATCACCCTTGATGATACCGCTTAGGTAATAATTTGTCTGGTTACCGAATACACCGCTCAATATTATATAATCGGCGGTTTCTTTAGTATTTTCATCGCCTTGTGCCTCTGAGAACCAAAATTCAGAAAGACTGTCCATACTTTCAGCAAAGTCTGTAAGTCCAGTTTCTTCAAGGGACTTCTTTAAAACTTCTTCATCGCACAAAGGCTTTAATTTTTTATTAAGATAATAATGGTCAACTATACTTTTGATACCCGTACCTGCGGATTCAAAATGGTGAGCGGTATGAGAAAGAATGTAGACGTAGAAATCCTCGTTAGTCATATTCATTGAATAACCGTTTTCGTCCGCAGTCATTCTTTCAAGAGCACCCTTATAATAATCGTAGCCCTTGTCGTAATCGTACTTTAGTTCCTTATGAAGTTCAAAGTTCAAAAAAGGTTTTTTTACGTATCCTGCGTCCTTTTCATCCTCATAATTATCGTACTCATAGCCTCTTTCCACAAGAAGCTCTGCGGCTTTTTCAGACTTTTCCTTTTCCACAAGCACGTCCATATCAAGCATAAAACGCATATCGGGGTTGTCGTAATATCGTGAAACCTTGGTGCCCTTAAGGAAACAATGTTTTATTTTATTTTTCGCAAAGATTTCTGCTAATTCTTCTGCTTCCCTGCTCTGTGCCTCGTGACGTGCCGCACATCTGAAAAGTTCCTTTTTGAATACACTTTTGAACTGCTCGGGTGCAGAGGAGCTTGCAATAACAGAAGGTGCAACCAATGAAGTTACTTTATGTTTTTCTGATAATTTATGGACTTTGCCAAAATCCGTGTTCTCGGGGAAAGTATATTTTTCGCCTGTTAAAAGCCCTTTGATTGCATTAATTATAAGTTCACCCGTAGCGAGAACATCATTTGTAATTTCAGTATTTTTATTTTCCATTTCTCAACCTGTAAAGTCTGTAACGCAACCGTCTTATGGGATAACGTGTGTTTACATTTTTTATATATTTATTTTTGTATTTTACATATTCGCCATCATCAACGTCAAATAACTTTCCGTCACGAAAAATACTGCACACAACGCCTATTACGTGCTTATCGGTAATGCCCTTTTCCAATAAAAATTGGTTGTCACCGCACATAATATAGCCATCATCTTTTTTATCCACTACTCTGTGCAAAACAAAGGTGCCCGTATCCCTGCGGTAAAGAGGAATATCGCCGATTTCAAGGGGACCTTCAACCTTTTTTATAAGAACGTAATCCCGACCTTCTACAAGAAGGGGGTTCATACTAGTGCCCGTAATTGGTATTTTAAAGGTGGTGTTTTTCTGGAATGCCTCCTCAATAAAGGGAAGCAAAGTCACCATAGATATCTGTTTCATCTTATTTTTCCAATATATTATAACTTTCCAACTTTTCGAGGAATGTTGTAATGTCGTTGCGGAGTACCTCGTCGGCTGCATCATACTCGCTCTTCAAAATAGCCACGATTTCCTCAAAATCCTTACCCTGTTCAAGAGCTTTCCAGATAACCTCGGCAGGTCCGTTAAGGGTAATCATACCTTTGATATTTTTTACCGCGTCACCAACCGGCACAACAACGGGTGTACCTGCAACGGTTTTTAAAACATAATTCTCGTTAAGTTTCATTTTAATCACCACAAAAATTCATATTTTTCTATTTTAAATATTACCATACTATAATAAATAAATCAAGATATGAAAAAGCAGAGAGCGGTGCTTTCCACTCTCTGCAATATAATTTAATCAGTTTTTCGTGCCGTTAATTTTTTCGTAACCAGTCGCATTACCACAAAAAACGCAGGGAACAGGAACAAATCTGCCACAATCCACGCCGAGGGATTTATAAGACAAGCCGCATCGTAACCAAACCGGGTAACGAAAACAAGACCGCCGATACCACGTGCAAACAACTCGAAAACACCTGTCATCATAGCCGTTATACTGTAGCCAAGACCCTGAATAGCATTTCTCACTAAGAAAAGCACTGACAATACAAGGTAGAAATAACTACCCATATTTATGTATTGCTGCGCAAGAGCAATAACCGTAGTTTCGCTTGATTCAACAAAAAGAAGTGATAGATAGGGTCCGAAAAACTTTGCAACAAAAATACCAATAACCGAGTAAATCGCCGCGAGTATAAACCCACTGCTCATACCCTTTTTGATTCTGTCAAGTTTTCCTGCACCAAGGTTCTGACCGCAATAGGTAGCCATGGTAAGACCGATGGTTTCTGCGGGTAAAACTATCATAAGCTGGGTTTTGGCACCTATGGTAAATGCCGCTATAATGTCGGGACCCAAATCATTAATACTGGACTGAAGCATTACGGAGCCAATAGCTGTTATTGAAAACTGTAGCGCCATGGGAAGTCCATTTTTAAGAAGATTTAAAATATATTTAAAATCAGGCTTTGCCGTTTCCTTTGTAATATGAAGTATAGGAAACTTACGTTTTACATATATAAAGCAAAGTATACCTGATATTAACTGAGCAATAACCGTAGCAACAGAGGCACCCATTACACCCATATCGAAAACCATAATAAGAAGAAGGTCTAATCCAACGTTTATCGCTGATGAAAATAACAGGAAGTAAAGGGGCGTTTTACTGTCACCCAATGAACGCACAATACTTGCAAGAAGGTTATAAAACATAGTAGCGCCGATACCTGCAAATATTATTACAATATAATTATATGCATCTTCGTATATTGCTTTTGGAGTATTAATCAAATTCAAAAGAGGTTTTGTCAGAAGCACCGCCGCAACAGTTATAACAACTGCCAATGCTATGGAAACATATATAATATTGGCAACGTATTTTTTCAGGCTCTTTATATCCTGAGCACCGAAACGTTGTGCAATAGGTATGGCAAAACCTGCACAAAGACCGATAACCGAACCGATAATAAGGAAATTCAGAGAACCAACGGAGCCTACCGCCGACAAAGCCTCCTTACCTACGCATTTACCAACAATAATGGCATCCGCCATATTATAAAGCTGTTGAAACAGATTACCGAACATAAGAGGAAGACAGAATTTTATAATATTCTTCATAGGACTGCCCGTTGTCATATCCTTAGTCAAAAAATCACCTCATTCACAATAAATCGAACTCAGTAAATTTAGCATAATGCATTATATTTGTCAACAGAAATATGGTACAATCCCACACTCACAAATATTTTTTATATAACAAAGCACAAAAACCATTGACACTAATCTTTTATTTGTTTATTATAAAACTGTGCAAAGTTCAAGCACAAAACATATGGCAAATTGAGGAGAAAAGTTATGGAAAACGAAAACATCATCCCCGGTACAGAAACACAGGCTTCCGATGTCCCCGAAACACAGACAAACCCTTCACAGACACCTGAAGAAGTAACACCCGCGGAACCCACTGTTGAAGAAGCAGCTTCCGTAGAACTCGCTGCTGAAGAAGCAACCTCCGTGGAACCCACTGTTGAAGAAGCAACTTCTGTTGAACCCACCCAGGAAGCGGAGCAACCGGCACCTGCAGAAAACGAAAAGCCCAAAAAGAAACGTAAAAAATGGTGGATTTGGCTCATCGTTATAATTGTTGTCGGCATTATGGGCATAACCTGTATTGGTGGCGGTATATTGGCACTTGTAATAGGTTCAAGCTCATCATCAGACGATTCATCAAGCGATTATGACTATTCTGATGATTATGATTATGACAGTGACTATGACTACGACTACGATTATGATTATGACTACGATAGCAACTCATCATATTCAAGTTACTCTTATATTTCAATGGTTAAAAATGCAGAAAAATCATCTTATGGTATAACATATGAAGACGCATTTGAAGACTTCTTCAGTGACACCAGTTGGAGACACTTCACTTCAACCGACGGTTTGGAAGTTGTTGAATTTGAAGGCGATTTCTCCTATGACGGTTCCCCTGCTACTGCAAAAATCCAGTTTGTTGTGGATGTATCCGAAGGCACCTTTACCGCTTACCACTTATCAATAGATGGCGTTTCACAAAGCACATATATGTTATCTGCCTTAATCACCAAGGCATTCGAATCCGCTTCATCTTACAGTTATTATTAATTCCACTAAAAAAGCCTTCCGCTTCGGCGGAAGGCTTTTTGTCTTTACTAAAGATACAAATTTGAAAAGCCCCTTGCAACCGCAAGGGGCGTTTGAGATGTTATTTCGCAACGATATTAATAATTTTGCCGGGAACGTAGATTTCTTTGATGATGTTTTTGCCATCAAGGAATTCGAGAACCTTTGCATCCGCTTTTGCAGCAGCAATTGCTTCTTCTGCAGTTGAATCCTTAGCAATAGTAATTGTTGCTCTCAGCTTACCGCAAATCTGAACGGGAACCTCAATTGTAGCATCAACTGTCTTTGCCTCGTCAAATTCGGGCCACTGTGCTACTGCAAGTAAGCCTTCCTCACCAAGCTGAGCCCAGATTTCCTCTGCAACGTGGGGTGCAAAGGGATCAAGAAGCTTAACGAATGCTTTAAGCTCGCCCTTGGTAATTGAACCAACCTCGTAGATATCGTTAAGAAGTGTCATAAGTGCCGCAATAGCGGTGTTGAACTTCATATTTTCAATATCCTCGGAAACTTTCTTGATTGTTTTGTGGAAAGCGGTTTCAAGCTCTTTTGAGTAATCCTCGCCATCCTTTGCGATTTCAAGAAGGTTCCATACTCTGTCAACGAAACGTTTACAACCCTTAACACTGCTTTCGCTCCAGGGTGCTGCCTTTTCGTAGTCACCCATAAAGAGCACGTAAGTACGAAGAACGTCTGCACCGAGTACGTCAACAACCTCGTTGGGGTCAACAACGTTACCTTTGGACTTACTCATTTTTTCACCGTCAGGACCAAGGATAAGTCCCTG
>JAZRFO010000254.1:0-3873 GCA_045643685.1 Acutalibacteraceae bacterium | reverse complement strand
GGTCAAAATTGTGCGAAGTGAACAACGAGCAAACAATTTTGGGCACCGCAAGAGGGCTCAAAATTACTATGTTTTAAAATAAGGTTTCGAGCGAGAAATTAATGTTTTTACAACTATAGCGGGGTGGTGGGTAGTTCTCTTGTGGTTATTCTTCAGTTGGAGAGAACGATAATGCGCTATACTGTCGTGCGATATACCTTTGGTGCGATATATACTTCGTATGCGATATGTTTCGCAAAGCGAAAGGAGAATACAATCGGCGTTAGCCCCTCAATTCCTAATTCCTCATTCCTAATTCCTCATTCTCGAAGTAATTCTATTGACTTTTATGGCATAAAATAGTAAAATATCTCTATATTTATTTACATAGGAGGATATTATGGCAGAATTCTTTTTAAATGATTTCTTTGTGAATATTGATGTTGCTGTTTATAGCTTCATCGATAATATTGCAAGTCCTGCTCTTAATGGTATTTTTACCGTTATTACTCACCTTGGTGACACACCCGGTATTATCTGGTTCGTTTTAGGTATCATTTTACTTATCCCTAAAAAGACAAGAAAATTGGGTATTCTTCTTTTCGCAGGTCTCGCATTCTCATCACTTATTAACAACGTAATTTTGAAAGACCTTATTGAAAGACCCCGTCCTTATAACGTTGACCCCTCTGTATGGACTAACGCAGGTTACGAATACGTATGGCCCGGTCTTATTAAACAGAGCAGCAGCTTCTCATTCCCCTCAGGTCACACATCCACATCAATCGGTGCGGCATTTGCTCTCTTACTTGGTTGCAGAAAGAAATATCTTGCAGTTGGTATTCCCGCATTTATTCTTTCACTTGCAATTGGTTTCTCAAGAATTTACGTTAAGGTTCACTATCCCACAGACGTTATTGCAGGTGCAATAGTTGGTTTACTTGCAGCAGTTGCAATTTACTTCATTTTCGATTTACTTGTTTTCAAAAAGGCTATTCCTGCCCTTGAAAAGAAAATCAACAAAAAAATCATAGAATAATAAGTTCGCCCCTAAGAACAAGGGGAGTGTAAATAAGGGATTTATTAGGTTTAAATTTAATATTTTCCGTTAATACATTGTGAAAAAACCGTCGTAGGCGACAAGCCTAACGAGGTTTTTTCATTTCGTCTGAACGAAAACTATTTAAATTTAAACTGCATTGCACCTTAAATCTTTTAAGTTTGGATGCAGAGCGCGACATAAAAGTGAGGGCACCCTGTGACGGGTTCCCTCACTTTTTAACAATGCTATGCGCCAAAGTTAATGATTTAAGGCTATTAAATACCTTATTTACACTCCCTCAATAGGGGCATTATGTTACCGGAGGGTTAAAATATGCATCCCGAATTACCAGAAAATTCATCAATTCTCAGCTTTAAAAATTGTCTTTTTGAAAATGCCCACAGGCTTACGGAATATGGTAAAAAATGCCTTATTGTAACCTCGGGTAGCGCCGCAGAAAAAAGCGGTGCTTTAAACGACGTAATATCGGCTTTAAATACCTGCGGTATTGAATATAGCATTTTTAATAAAATAACCGCGAACCCCTTGGTATCAACAGTAATTGAAGGCGGTAAGGCTGCAAGAGACTTTGGTGCGGATTTTATTTTTGGTATTGGTGGCGGTTCGCCCCTTGATGCCTCAAAGGCGGTTGCTATATGTGCGTGTAATCCGGAATACGATATTGATGGTCTTTATAACCGCGAGATTCCCTCAAAGGCTTTGCCGGTTGTTCTTTTGGGTACAACAAGCGGTACAGGTAGTGAGGCAACAGGTGTCAGCGTGTTAACAAACGATAAAAATATGCAGAAAAAAAGTATAAGCGGTGCTGATTGCTATGCTGCTCTTGTATTTGCAGACTCGAAATACTCCTATTCAATGGGCTATGAAACAACGGTTTCCACGGCTTTGGACGCCTTTGCCCACGCGGTTGAGGGTTGGTTTTCAACTAAACGTAATTTTATGGCAAGTCTTTTTGCCCGTGTGGGTATACCCATGATTTACAAGGGTCTCAAAGCACTTTTGGAAACAGGGGACTTACCCGATGAGGAAATAAGGGATGAGCTTTATTATGGTGCTATTTATGCGGGTGAGGAGCTTAATGTTTGCGGAGCGGCATTCCCTCACACTGTTGGTTACGTTTTAACAGAAAATTTTGGAATACCCCACGGCAAGGCTTGTACGGCGTTTATGCCACGGTTTTTAGAAAGAGCTAAGATATACGAGGGTGAAAAATATAATGAATTAATGGAGCTTTTAGGTGGAGATGAAAGGGAAGTAATCGAAACAGTTAAAAAGCTTACGGACGTTAAAAACCTTGGTGCAACTGAAAGTCAGATTGACGAATGGTGCTCACGATGGGATGATAACGTTAAAAACTTTAAAAATTCACCCGGTGGCTTTACTGTTGAAGACGCTAAGATTGCCTTAAGTGAACTTATGTAAAAAAGAAGCAGTAGGATTTTCCCTACTGCTTTAAGTTTATTTATTAGTCTTTTTATAAAGAATACTAGCCAACACAAGAGCCGTAATACCTGCCACAAGCTTACCCACAATAACAGGGAGAATATGAGTATCGTTATATGAAAGAGTAAATGCAAGGTGGTCACCGAAAACGAAGGCGGCAGAAACTGCAAATGCAAGGTTTAAAATACGACCCTTGCGGTTCATTCTGTCGGCACTTTCCATTGTGGCAATGGAGTTTGCAAGGGTTGCAATAAGTCCAACAACGGAAGTTTCGTCAAGGTCGAGCTTCTTTCCCAATGCGGAAAGGGGCTTTTTTAATATCTTTGAAATAATTGCTATAAGGGGGAATGTACCTGCGAGGGTGATACAGATAGTGAAAACCGTTGCGGCACTTTCCATAATTGGTGCGGTGTTTTTTAAAATTACCTTGCCTGTTAACTGTTGGAAAATACCCAGAGCAAGACCCGCAGTTATGAGTATTGTAATAAATACACCGAAAATTGAGAATATCTTAACGGTGATTTTGCGAAATTTAAGAAGTCCGAGAATGATAATTGCGGAAATAAGAATTGCAGGGGAAAGGTTAAGTAAAACCGTAAGGGGGTTGATACCCATTACAAGACCCGAAACAAAACAACCTACGGGGATTGTAGCAATACCGCAAAGAAGACCTAAAAGAACATCGTCGTGATTTTCTTTTTTAGAGGACCTGAGCGCCACGGGGATTGTAAAGGAAACGGTAGCGCCGAGCATTGATGCAACGCATAACCCGTGGAATGAGCCTAAAAGCTCGTCTTTAGCAACACTGTCCGCAAGGGCGGCACCACCCATATCGTTGGCTATGAGAATTCCCGCCAAGGCACTTGGGTCAAAGTGCAGAAGATTTGCAACAGGGGTTATTACGGGTAAAAGCAGGTCTGCAAGTACAGGCGCAATAGTCATCATACCTATCATTGAAAGGGACAACGGACCGAGGGTCAGAATACCTTTTTCAAATTCATCACCTAATTTAAGGTGGTTACCCGTTATTTTGTCAAGTGCGCCGATTACGGCAAACACAGCCATTATTATGGCAAGAACTTCTGCCAAAAAATCACATCCTAAGAGAAAATACCCCTATATTATACAGATAACAGATGTGAAAATCAAGGAGGTTTTATTAATGCAAAATTAAAGGGGCAATCCGATTATAAATAAAGTTGTTGAAAACAACATATTAATGTAGGGGTCAGGCTTGCCTGACCCGTTTGCTTGCCTGACCCGTTTGGTGTTTGGTTTGCTTTTGTCTTCGGGCTAGGCAAGCTTAGCTCCTACGGTGGTTGGTGTTCTATCTATGCGAAGAAAAGCAGAAAGAGAACTACCCACCACCATTGCCGTAGGCAATGGTC
>JAZRFO010000253.1:0-4387 GCA_045643685.1 Acutalibacteraceae bacterium | reverse complement strand
CAAGAAGGCCTTTGTATGCAACAAATTTACCTGCGAAAAGGATACCCTGTCCGCCGAAACCTGCAAAAAGAATATTACATGTGTTGCTCATAATTATTTTGCCTCCTCTGCATAGATATCTTTATAAACACCGAGAGGATAATAAGGAAGCATATTTTCCTCAAGCCACTCAAGAGCTTTCTGAGGTGTAAGACCCCAGTTTGTAGGACAGGTAGAAACAACCTCAACAAGTGAGAAACCCTTGCCGTCAAGCTGATTCTGGAAAGCTTTTTTGATGGCGGCTTTTGCTTTTCTTACGTTTGCGGGGTTATTAACTGCAACTCTTTCAAGGTATGCAGCACCGTCAACATTCTGAAGAAGTTCGCAAACCTTTACGGGGTAACCTACTGTTTCAACATCTCTGCCATAAGGTGATGTCTGAGTAACCTGACCGGGAAGAGTTGTGGGAGCCATCTGACCGCCTGTCATACCATAGATAGCATTGTTTACGAAAATAACTGTGATGTTTTCGCGTCTTGCGGCAGCGTGTACTGTTTCTGCAGTACCGATAGCAGCAAGGTCACCGTCACCCTGATATGTGAAAACAACGTTGTTTTCGGGGTCTGCACGTTTCACACCGGTAGCTACTGCCGGTGCTCTACCGTGGGGTGCCTGAATAAAATCACAAGTGAAATAATCGTAAGCCATAACGGAGCAACCAACGGGTGCAACACCTATTGTTCTGCCGTCAATACCAAGTTCATCAATAACTTCGGCAACAAGTCTGTGGATAATACCGTGTGTGCAACCGGGACAATAGTGAAGCGGTGCATCAGTGTGTGTCTTGGGTTTTTCGTATACTACCATTATTTGTCGCCTCCTTCGTTAACTTCTTCAATCTTTGCAAGTACTTCTTCGGGAGAAGGAATCATACCGCCAACACGGTTGCAAAGGTATACGGGTTTCTTGCATTCTGTTGCAAGCTTAACGTCTTCAATCATCTGACCCATATTCATTTCAACAGAGATAAATGCTTTGCATTTGTCCGCAGCTTCTCTTAACACCTTTTTGGGGAAGGGCCAGAGTGTGATGGGTCTAATCATACCAACTTTAATGCCCTTTGCTCTTGCTTCAACAATAGCATTCTTAGCAACACGGGCAGTAATACCGAATGATACAACGCAGATTTCTGCATCGTCCATAAGATATTCTTCGTAAAGAACTTCGTTTTCTTCGATTGTTTTGTATCTTGCGAAACGCTCGAAGTTTGTTTTTTCAAGTTCTTCGGGTTTAAGGTAGAGAGAGTTTACAATATTGTGCTTTCTCTCGCCCTTTGTACCTGTGAGAGCCCAGGGTTTATCAAATGTTTTAGGCTCTGTTTCGGGAAGTTCAACAGGCTCCATCATCTGACCCATTGTACCGTCTGCAAGAATCATTGCAGGCATTCTGTACTTATCTGCAAGGTCAAATGCGGTGCTTGTAAGAGATGCCATTTCCTGAACGGAAGAAGGTGCAAGAACGATTTTCATAAAGTCACCGTGGCTACCACCCTTAACTGCCTGGAAATAGTCGGACTGTGAGGGCTGAATACCACCGAGACCGGGGCCACCACGCTGAACGTTAACAATAAGCGCAGGAACATCGGAACCTGCTATGTATGAAATACCCTCGCTCTTAAGAGATACACCGGGGCTTGAAGATGATGTCATAACACGTTTACCTGTTGCGGCAACACCAAGAACCATATTAATAGCAGCAACTTCACTTTCTGCCTGAAGGAATACGCCACCTACTTTGGGCATACGTTTTGCCATATATGCGGCAATTTCTGTCTGAGGAGTAATGGGATAGCCGAAGTAATGCATACAACCTGCTCTGATAGCAGCTTCTGCGATAGCTTCATTACCCTTCATTAAAACTTTCTCACCCATTTATTTCACCTTACCTTTCAACAGTTATAGCACAGTCAGGGCACATTGTAGCACAGAAAGCACAGCCTATGCATTTGCTTTCATCAATACAGTGTGCAGGATGATGACCTTTTGCATTGAGTTTAGAAGAATCCAATTCAACAATTTTCTTGGGACATGCAGTTACACATAAACCGCAACCCTTGCATACATTTTCTGCAAATGTAACTTTTGCCATTGTTCTGCCTCCAATTTAAACAATTTTCTTTTGTAAAGTCAGCGGAAACAGATTTTGTACTTTTCCGTTGAGATTATTAACTAAATCAGCTCTTACGGTGGTCATTTTAACAGGAAGACCTGTTAATTCACTTAACCTTTCGGCTTCTGCCACCGAATTAAGAACATCTTCCGCCTCAGTAAGCTCACCTAAATTAGAGTTGTTGACGATTGCCGTAAATTTCATTTTACAAGCAGTTTCAATTTCCGCCATTATTTCTACAGCGGACTCCGCATCGGGAGTAAGAGGTCGGAATTTATTGAAAACGAATAATAATTCATAATCATTTTCTTCGATTATGGCGTCGGAATACCTACCCAAAGCGTAGGCACCCCTATCATCACCGCCTATATCCATTATGGCTTTTTCTTCGCGTTTGTCAAGAAGGGAATAAACTTCCTGCGGCAATGCGGGTAAGTCCACATTAGAACTTGCAAACTCAGAAGAAATAAGTTTGATTCCCGCGGCATTTAATTCTTCAAGACTGTCGCGTGTACGGAAATAGGGATTGACGATATCAAGGTCCGCAATAACTACATCCTCGCCCATTGCTTTAAGATGCAATGCGTAGTTAACCGCGATATTCGTTTTTCCGCTACCATAGTGACCTGCAAAGAGGGTCATTCTTTTATATTGCATCAAAGCACCAACTTTCGGAATGCAAAATGCAGAATGCAAAATGCAAAATTTCGGGGGCAAAGCCGATTACAATATTTAATAAGCGAAGAGAATTTGATGAAGTTTCGGATTTTATGAACCGAAGCTGTATGAAGATACTGCGAGGTGAATAAAACCGAAAATTCGCAAATTATCAAAGCTTATTTCTTTGAATCTTTCCGCTTGTAGTTTTAGGCAGTTCATCTTTAAATACAACAATACGGGGGTATTTGTAGGGAGCGGTGCGCTCTTTTACGTATTGCTGAATTTCCTTCTTAAGTTCATCTGTACCTTCAGTACCCTTAACAAGGACGATACTTGCCTTAACTACCTGTCCCCTTACTTCATCAGGTGCGGCAGAAACGCCACACTCAAGAACATAGGGAAGTTCCATAATAACACTTTCGATTTCGAAGGGTCCGATACGATAGCCGGATGATTTAATAACGTCATCCACACGGCCAACGTACCAATAGAAGCCATCTTCGTCCATCCAGGCAACGTCACCTGTATGGTAGTAACCGTCATGCCATACTTCTTTGGTTTTGTCTTCGTCGTTGTAGTAACCTGTAAACAAGCCACAGGGTGCACCATCTTTAACTTTAACAACGATTTCACCGTTTTCACCTGCTTTAACAGGGTTACCGTCACTGTCAAGAAGACAAACGTCGTATATGGGAGCAGGTTTACCCATTGAACCGATTTTATGGGGTGCACCTGTCATATTACCGATAATCATTGTGCTTTCAGTCTGACCGAAGCCTTCAAGAATCTGAAGACCTGTTGCTTTTTCAAACTGACGGTAAACCTCGGGGTTAAGAGCCTCACCTGCAGTTGTCATATGCTTAACAGAACTGAAATCATATTTTGAAATATCCTGTTTAATCATCATTCTAAGCATTGTGGGAGGTGCGCAGAATGTTGTTATCTTGTGTTTTGCAAACATGGGAAGAATGTCTGCCGCATCGAAACGGTCAAAGTCATAAACAAACAGACCTGCTTCGCAAAGCCACTGACCGTAAAGTTTACCCCACATTGCCTTTGCCCAACCTGTGTCAGAGATTGTAAAGTGAAGTCCGTCGGGGTCAACATTGTGCCAGTATTTAGCGGTATGGAAGTGACCGAGGGCATACTTATAATTATGTACTGCAATTTTAGGATAACCTGTTGTACCCGATGTAAAGAACATAAGCATAAGGTCATCGCCACCGGGGGCATCCTCGGTACGTTCATAATGTGAACTGAATAATCTGCTTTCCTCGTCGTAATTGCGCCAACCCTCACGCTCCTCGCCTACTGCGATTTTAACAGTTAATGAAGGAGATTTTTCGGCAGCAATATCAACCTGATTTGCAACGTCACCATCGGTTGTACAAAGGATTGCCTTAACACCTGCCGCATTGAAACGATACTCAAGGTCGTGTTCAAGAAGCTGATTGGGTGCAGGAATACCGATTGCGCCCAATTTGTTAAGACCGAGCATTGCGAACCAATACTGATAATGACGCTTGAGAATAAGCATTACTCTGTCGCCCTTTTTGATACCAAGGGATTTGAAGTAGTT
>JAZRFO010000252.1:0-3708 GCA_045643685.1 Acutalibacteraceae bacterium | reverse complement strand
TCAACGTTTCTGAGAAGACCTACGCGCTCAATTTCCTTGATGGGTTCTTCGCCGTATTCTGCTTTTCTTTCGTCATAAATTTCCTGAGCTTTATTGAGAAGAAGTTCTGTGATATCCTCAGTTTTATCAAGAGCGAGAATTTCACTTTCATTAGCCAACCAGGAGTATTTTGTAACAAGACCCGCCATGTTCCATTCGTCTTTTTTAACGTGTGTGGGACAGTAGAAGTCAACAGATTCAGAAATGGTGTCAACAATCATTTTCTGAATGAGTGAACTGATATCTTTACCGTCAAGAACCTGATTACGCTGACCGTAGATAACCTCACGCTGTTTATTCATAACGTCGTCAAATTTAAGAACGTTACGACGGATTGCGAAGTTATTGCCCTCGACTTTTTTCTGTGCATTCTCGATAGTTGAAGTAAAGAGCTTTGCTTCAACGGGCATATCGCCAATGCTCTTGAATGCGTTAAGGGTGTTATAGAAACGGTCACCTGCGAAAAGTCTTAAAAGGTCATCCTCTGCTGAAAGGTAAAAACGGCTTTCACCCGGGTCTCCCTGACGACCTGAACGACCACGGAGCTGGTTGTCAATACGTCTTGATTCGTGACGCTCGGTACCGATAATGTAAAGACCACCTGCGGCTCTTACCTTTTCGGCTTCGGCGCTTGTCTGTTTTTTATATTCTGCTTCAAGTTCGCGGAATGTTTTACGAGCATTAAGTATATCCTCGTTATCTGTTTCAGCAAAACCTGTAGCTTCAGCAATGAGTTCATCGTCAAAATCCATTTTCTTCATCTGGTTTTTTGCCATAAACTCAGGGTTACCGCCAAGGATAATATCAGTACCACGACCTGCCATATTTGTGGCAATTGTAACTGCACCGTATTTACCTGCCTGAGCAACGATTTCTGCTTCTTTTTCGTGGAATTTAGCGTTGAGAACCTCGTGCTTTATACCGCGTTTTTTAAGATATTTTGAGAGTTTTTCACTCTTTTCGATGTTGACTGTACCAACGAGGACGGGCTGACCCTTTTCGTGGCACTCAACAATTGTTTCAACGATTGCGTTGAATTTAGCCTCCTCTGTTTTGTAAAGAACATCATCGTTATCCTTACGAGCAAGGGGTTTGTTTGTGGGGATTTCAACAACGTCAAGAGAGTAAATTTCCTGGAATTCTGAGCTTTCTGTCATAGCGGTACCTGTCATACCCGAAAGCTTTTTATAAAGACGGAAATAGTTCTGGAATGTGATTGTAGCAAGGGTTTTGCTTTCGTGCTCAACCTTTACACCCTCTTTGGCTTCAATAGCCTGATGAAGACCCTCGCTGTAACGTCTGCCCATCATAATACGGCCTGTGAACTCGTCAACAATAAGCACCTGACCATCTTTTACAACATAGTCAATATCACGGTGCATTGTGCCGTGAGCCTTAAGAGCCTGGTTGATATGGTGCTGCAAAGTAAGATTCTCTGCATCCATAAGGTTTTCTATATTGAAAGCGGCTTCGGCTTTTGCAATACCTGTTTTAGTAAGGGTTGCGGTTTTTGCCTTTTCATCAACAAGGTAGTCACCGCCTGCTTCCGCAACGATATCTTCAGCGTTCATTTTTGAGTCAAGTTCTTTGACTTTAACCATTTTCAAACGTCTGACAAAGTCATTTGTCATTCTGTATAAATCAGTGGAAGCATCGCCAATACCTGAAATAATAAGCGGTGTTCTGGCTTCGTCAATAAGGATGGAGTCAACCTCATCCACAATTGCGAAAGAATGACCGCGCTGAACACGTTGTTCGGCATACATCACCATATTGTCACGAAGGTAGTCGAAGCCCATTTCGTTATTTGTACCGAATGTGATATCTGCATTATACGCTTCTTTTCTTTCGGAATTATTCTTTTCGTGGATAATAAGACCGACTGAAAGACCCATAAAGCGGTAAAGCTTGCCCATCCACTCAGAGTCACGCTTTGCAAGGTAGTCGTTTACTGTAACAATGTGAACACCATTACCTGAAAGTGCATTAAGATAAGCAGGGAGAGTAGCTACAAGAGTTTTACCCTCACCTGTTTTCATTTCAGCAATACGACCCTGATGAAGTATGATACCGCCTAAAATCTGAACAGGATAGTGCTTCATACCGAGCACACGCCACGCAGCCTCACGACAAGCGGCAAAAGCCTCGGGAAGAATATCGTCAAGGGTTTCGCCCTTTTCAAGACGGGATTTGAATTCAGGTGTTTTAGCCTGTAATTGTTCATCGGAAAGCTTAGAAAATTCTTCATCAAGAGCAAGAACCTTGTCCTTGATACCATTGATTCTTTTAATCTCTTTGGTAGAATAATCTCCGAAAAGTTTTTTAAGTAAAGACATTTATTTTCTGTCCTTTCGTAATGGAAAATTATACATATACAAATTACATTATACCACACTAATTCAGGCAATGCAATTTTTTTGTAACATTTAATTTTTTATTTACATTTACCCTTAGAATTGATACGATAAAGACATAAAAGAAAAACTTTTTACAAATTTTTGCAACAAAACACAACGTTAAACACTCTTATATGCGGAGAGTATACCAAAGAGGTGATAAAATGGAAATTGATAATACCTTACTTATTGAACGTTCAAAACAAGGTGACACCAAGGCTTTTTCTCAATTGTATTCCCTTTATGCCAATGATATGTTCCGCTTTGCCGTGTATATGATGGGCAATTCTCAAGACGCTGAGGATGCGGTACAAGAAGCGGTCTTTTCCGCCTGGCGTAATATACATAGTCTAAAAGATGCCACACTTTTTAAAGGGTGGATTTTCAAAATACTCTCCAACAGATGTAAAACCGACCTTATGAAGAAAAATAAGGCTCCCGACGCATTACCCGTGGAGGAATATCAGTTTATGCTCGAGGGTGACAGTTTTTCATTCGACAGTACAGAACTTAAAGAAGCTCTCGGGTCTTTGACCCCGCCCGACGGACAGATAATTTTACTGTCGGTAATAGGCGGATTTAAAAGCGACGAAATCGGGGAAATCTACGGAATGCCCCCAGCAACAGTACGTTCACGTCAAAAAAGAGCTTTGGAAAAACTCAGAGAAATTCTTTCTTGAAAGGAGTGTCAATATGAATAAAGATAATTTTAATGATGACCTTTTACTAGAGGAATGTAAAAAAATAAACGAAAAGCTTAAAGAAGCAGAAAAAATTGATTTACCCAAAAGTTTAAATCCTCAGAATATTGCAGATAAACTTGATTTCATTAAACAGGATAAACCACAGGAACCTAAAGTTATTTCAAGTAAGGGTAAAAAACGCAGAATAAAAAGATATATAATCAGTTCTGTTGCAACTGCCGCCGCCTTTATAATAGCCGTAACCTCGGTTATGGTTATAAAGCCTTGGGAAAAAGAACCCGTAAAACCCGTGGTTCCTGTAACACCTGAAGCAAGTGTGGAGGATTATACTGAAATAGAAAATATGTTTTCCGATTATTCTCACAAATACCAGGAATATCTTGCGAACCAAAGAAAAGATGATGTGATAGATTTTTTTACAGGTGGAATATTCGGCTCTAAACGCGAATCCGGCATAGTTATGGAAGATGCTCTTGTAGATGGTGCTGTAAACGGCGCGGCAACCGATACGGCGGCACCTCAGGCGGGAGCAAACTCGGGAGTAGTTCAGAATACAACTGCAAATAAAG
>JAZRFO010000251.1:0-3291 GCA_045643685.1 Acutalibacteraceae bacterium | reverse complement strand
TTACGAAAACTGAACTCGAGGGTGTAAAGTGTTTCTGTCAACAACAGAATATGGATGTTGTGAGTCTGATGGGATTCGCTTTTTATGATGCGTTGCTTCAAAATATATCGGGTAAAAAGAAATTTAATAAAATGAATGTCTATGCTGATGAAAGACTGTTTTTTGTGAATTTTGAAGATTACAGAATCGGCGCATTTAATGGCATTTCTGAGGTTTCGTATAAAAAGAAGTTCACTCAAGGCGATTTTTCTGAGAGGGCCAAGGCTTTTCATATCGAGTGCTATAAAAAAGCAACGTCCACATTCAAGGTGTTTTATGACGATGTGCTCCTTATGCGTGTTTCACCGTCTTTGTGTGATGCTTCGTATATGTATAAAGCAGGACTTTTGAAAAATAAGGCTGCTCGTACAGTTGCAGAAAATTATGGTTGTGCCTGTGAAAAAATGTGTGATTATTTTTATTGTAATTTCGATCAGGCGTATTGGGATTCTCTTAAATCCTTTTCTGATATTTACGTGGCGGAGCCTTTTAAAATGAGGTGTGTAACCGCCCTTAGTTTTGTTATAAATAACGGGGAAGGGTGTGTAAACCTAAGATACAAAACCCGCAAATGTGAAAATGCTATTGCGCAGAAAATTGTAGATACCGCTATGGAAAACATCCGAAAAATTTCCGGAAATTAATAAAAAATAATCAGAATTTGACCTTGTAACGCGATTTGCGTTGCAAGGTTTTTTGCGTTTTGAAAAAGAGTTGGTAATTTACCGAAAAATAAAGGAAAATCGCGTATTTTTTTAGTTAAAACTATTGACAAAAAGGGCTATAAAAACTATAATAGTGGTACGATGTGTCTCGAAATGGGTTAAAGTGTCTCGATTTTAACCAAAAATCTTGTTTGTGAAAGGGGTGTCGGTATGTTTTGCAGTCAGTTTGACCATTCTCTTGATGATAAAAACCGTTTCAAAGTGCCGGCGGCTCTTCGTGACGAGTTAGGCACAAAGGCTTATCTTATTAAATCTCCCGACTCCGACACCAGATGTATCTTTATTTATTCCGAAGCCGGTTGGAATGAACTTTATAAAGAATTCAATCAGAGCGGTGAACATAATCAGCTTATGCGCCGTATGGCACGAAAGATTCTCTCGGGTGTTATCAGTGGTGAGGTTGATAAGGGTGGCAGACTTACTCTTAATGCATCTCTTAAAGAGTACGCAGGTATCGAGGGTGAGGTTCACATCGTTGGTAACAATAACCACATCGAAATCTGGTCACCTGAAGAATGGGCTAAGGAACTTGCTATTCTTGATGAACAGTCTACAGATTCACTTAACATCAATTTCTGATAGGTGTGCTTATGGATTTTAAACATATATCGGTTTTGCTTCAGGAATCAATTGATTCTTTAAACATAAAGCCCGACGGCATTTACGTTGACTGTACATCGGGTGGTGGCGGTCACTCAGCGGCCATTCTTGAGAATCTTAACGAAAATGGCAGAATGGTGCTTATAGACCAAGACCCCGACGCTATCGCAACTATAACCGAGCGTTTTAAAGGCGATAAGAGAGTACAGATTGTGAAAAGTAATTTTTCTGCAATTGACAATATTCTTTCGGATTTGGGTATAAAAGGCGTTGATGGTATGGTTGCAGACCTTGGGGTCAGTAGTCATCAGCTTGATACCGCTGAGAGGGGATTCTCATTCCATTACGATGCACCTCTTGATATGAGGATGAGTCAACAGGGTAAAAGTGCTTACGATGTTGTTAATACATATTCTAAAAACGAGTTATATACAATAATATCCCGTTACGGTGAGGAAAAGTTTGCGGACAGAGTTGCAAATGCTATAGTTCGTGCCCGTGAGGAAAAGGCTATAGAAACAACCCTCCAACTTGCGGAAATTGTGGCGAATTCCATTCCTGCTAAATTCCGCCGAAACGGTCATCCTGCAAGGAAAACCTTTCAGGCTATACGAATTGAAGTCAACGGTGAGTTGGATGTTTTGAAAAACACACTTCCATTAATGTTCCAAAATCTTAAGGATGATGGTGTTTTATCAATTATCACGTTCCACTCTCTTGAGGATAAAATAGTTAAAGATTATTTCAGAACACTTAAAGAAGGGTGTACGTGCCCTAAAGAATTTCCTGTTTGTGTTTGTGGTAAAAAGCCCAAAGCTATCGTGAAATCTTCAGGTGTTAAGGCTTCGGGTAAAGAAGTTGATGAAAATAACAGAAGTCGTAGCGCTAAACTACGTACGGCAATAAAATTAGGAGAGTAATTCTCCGTGGGAGGAAGTTATGGTTTACAGAGGCACAGAAGCTTATGATTTTTCGCTTTTCGAACCTCAGGTTATCGAGGAACCCAAAAAACAGAATAAAACAAACGGACAACCTAAACGTAACAATGCTCCCGTAAGAAAGACTGCGCCTAAAAAGGCTAATGTTACAAAGGTTATAAACGATTTGCAGTACGAGGCAGAGCGTGAAGCCAAAAGTGTTGCTATCCCTGTGGTAGTTAAGAAGATAATGTGCTTCTGTGCACTTTGCGTGTCTTTGATGGTTGTTCTTCTTGTAATGCAGACCAAAAACGATAATCTTATGAGCGAGATATCCTCTGTACAGAGCGATATTAAAATTGCTCAGGGCGAAAACGTAAGACTTAACGCAGAGCTTAACAGTATGATAGCTTCGGACCGTATTGAAGAATACGCAGAAAACGAACTTGGTATGGTTAAAGCCGAAAGTTATCAGATTAACTATATAGACCTTTCCGAAGGTGACGAAATAGTTGTTTCCGGTGAAAAAACTCTCGGAGAAAAAGAAGAAAGTAAATTGAAAACATTGTTTGCATATATTTTCTGAACAAAAAATATATATGAGAGTTGAGAGATGCTCGACTCTCTTTTTTGCATTGATAGGTTTGCGAGGTGTTTGTGTGTCACGAGTTAATATGAATTTGAAAAAACGTTGTATATCGGCAATTGCGGTTATTCTTGTGCTTGGCTTTGGTGTGGATATATGCCGTCTTTTCTGGTTTCAGGTGATAAAAGCAGAGGAATATAAAACTGCCGCAGAGGCTCAACAGCTCAGTGATACGGTTATTTCTGCCGACCGCGGTGTTATTTACGATGCTAATATGAACGTTCTTGCAGAAAGTGCATCTGCATGGCTTGTGTACGTAAATCCCTCCAAGATTGAAGATGAAAACGAAAAAAATCTTGTAGCAACAGGTCTTGCAGGTATTTTCAAGGACCTTAAGGTGGAAAATATTAGAGAAAAAATCAGT
>JAZRFO010000250.1:0-10082 GCA_045643685.1 Acutalibacteraceae bacterium | reverse complement strand
CTTAGCATATCAGTTACACTTTCATTGAACGTTACATCAATATTGTCTGATTTGCACCTTTGCGAAATCTCATTCAACATCCGCACCGCTATTTCACGAATTTCAGTCTGTGATAAAGGGGTAAAGATTATCGTTTCGTCTATTCTGTTTATAAATTCGGGTTTAAAAAAGTTTTTCACTTCATCGGTAACTAATTTGTTAATCCTTTCCCGTGAATTGCGCTCAAGGGTTTCATCCGTAAAACCCATTGCTTTCTTATTTTCGGATATAAGCTTAGCTCCGATATTTGATGTCATAATCAAGACACAGTTTTTAAAATCAGCTTTTCTGCCGTTGGAGTCGGTAAGAACGCCGTCCTCAAGTATCTGCAAGAGAACATTAAAAATCTCCGCATCTGCTTTTTCAAGTTCATCGAACAAAACTATGGAATATGGGTGTCGACGGATTTTTTCGGTCAGTTGTCCCCCATCATCAAAGCCAACGTAACCGGGTGGTGAGCCCACAAGTTTTGACACAGAGTGTTTTTCCATATATTCAGACATATCGAATCTTACTATATTCTGTTCGGACCCAAAAAGACATTCTGCAAGGGCTTTTGTAAGCTCCGTTTTACCCACACCCGTAGGACCGAGGAACAAAAATGACCCAATGGGGCGTTTGGGGTTTTTAAACACGGAGCGACCACGTCTTACAGCTTTAGAAACTGCTGTTACAGCCTCTTTCTGACCCACAATACGCATATGAAGAATGTTTTCAAGATTTAATAATCTTTCGCTTTCTTCCTGAGTGAGTCGCGAAACGGGAACACCCGTCCATGTTGATACAACCGAGGCTATATCCTTTGGTGTGACAAGGTGTTTTTGCTCCCCCACCGAATCATGCCACAATTGTTTTTTCGTTCTGTAAGCACCTACTAATTCCTTTTCTTCATCC
This sequence comes from Acutalibacteraceae bacterium, assembly GCA_045643685.1. Taxonomy (GTDB): domain Bacteria; phylum Bacillota; class Clostridia; order Oscillospirales; family Acutalibacteraceae; genus DTU089. The sequence continues at coordinate 9,149 of JAZRFO010000250.1, read as the reverse complement.
CGAAGTTTTGCTGCCGTTTCGAAATCCTGGGCATCTATTGCCTTATATTTTTTATCGCTCACGTCTTTGATATGCTTTTCCATTTTCTTTATTTCTTCGGGAGGTGTGAAGCCCTTTAATCGAAGTCTTGAAGACGCTTCGTCGATTAAATCAATAGCCTTATCGGGTAAAAATCTGTCTGGAATATATCGGCTACTTAAATTTACTGCCGCAGACATTGCCTCGTCGGTTATTATTACACCGTGGTGCTTCTCGTAGCATTCTTTAAGTCCCTTTATCATGAGAAGGGCGTTTTTGAGTGATGGTTCCTCAACGTTTACGGTTTGAAAACGTCTTTCAAGTGCCGCATCCTTTTCAATATATTTACGATACTCATTAATTGTTGTAGCGCCTATTACCTGTAATTCACCCCTGGCAAGAAAGGGTTTTAATATATTGGCGGCATCAACTGCACCCTCTGCAGAGCCTGCACCCACAATATTATGAAGTTCGTCTATAAATAGAATTACGTTTCCGTCCCTGGAAACCTCCTCAATTATGGTTTTTACCCTTTCTTCAAAATCACCGCGGTATTTTGTACCTGCCACCATACAGGTTAAATCCACGCTTACAACCCGTTTATTTTTTAGCAATTCAGGCACTCTGCCATTGGCAATACACAGAGCCAGACCCTCAGCAACCGCTGTTTTTCCAACCCCCGGCTCACCTATAAGACAGGGGTTGTTCTTGGTTCTTCTACAAAGGATTTCTATTACTCTCTGAGTCTCCATATCCCTGCCTATAACAGGGTCAATTTCGCCATTTGACGCAAGTTCAGTCAAATCTCTGCCGTATTTATCAAGTGTGGTTTTGGGCGTTTTTGAATAGGTGTTTTTCTTATTATCCTGAGTGGTTGAGTCAGAAGAACAACCATTTATCAAGTCATAGGTACTCACACCTAAATTACTTAAGATTTTACAGGCAGCACAATTAGGTTCACGCACAAGGGCATTCAGTAATTGCTCCGTCCCGGCCTCCCCCGAGGGTTCGCCCCGACCTAAAGCAAGAGCATTTTCAATAATTTTTCGACATCTTGGGGTTATATCATCGGGGGTAAGATTAGTGGGCATTCCCATACCCACCAAGGCTTTTATCTGTTCCTCTGCCTTTTTGAAGTTGACCTTTTTTATACTGAGTAAAGCCGCAGAAACAGAGCGAGAATCGGACAAAAGCCCTAATAAAATATGCTCACTACCTATATAGGTATGCCCGAGATTTTCCGCAGATTCCACTGCACAATTAAGGGCGTTATTGGCACTTTCGGTAAAACCTGTAAATTTATACATAAATTATCACTCTAATCATTTTTTGTTACGGCAAGGGTAAGGACGGTCATATCATCATTCTTCTCAGGTTGAGAGCGCCTTATATTTTCGCAAAGTTCCGCAGTAAAATTACGCACATTGCCGTTATTGAATTTTTTTAACTGTTTTTTCAGATAAATTTCGTCTTCCTCGCGAACACCATCGGAATGCATTAATATTATATCCCCGCTATTTAACATTCCGCTTCCTGTGCCTATTTCCACATTTCCAAGGATACCTAATGGCACTGAGCAGAAACCTACATCGGTGATTTTCCCGTTACGTTTTACAACTGTATCCGAGGCACCGCATTTATAAAACTCCGTTCTGCCCGTAAACAAATCAAACACTACTAAATCCAATGTAACCGAGCATTCTTCACCCGATTTTGATATAAGTGATGTATTTACAGTGTTTATTGATGCGTTTATTCCGAAACCCGATTTTATCAGTTTTTCAAGAAGTGATACAGCTAAATTAGAGGACAGAGCCGCTTTTGTACCCGTACCCATACCATCACAGATAATCGCATAAAAATAGCCGTTATTATCCTGAAAGGTTGTAAAGGAATCCCCTGAAAACTTCTCACCGGTTGCATTGAATTGTACGCCTGCACTTACAATTTTATATTCCGCTTTTTCTTTGTAAATAAACTTTGCACTTAAGTTATCCGACTCAATTTCAGGAAGCTCAAAATCTCTTTTGCAGATTATTTTTATCTGCTCACTTAAAGTTTTTACCAAAGTTTTGTCATAGGGAATTTTAACCTTTAATTCAACACTCATTTTTTCCATTGCGTTTATTACGCAACAGGATTCAATAGCTTCAAATCCGCAGGATACGGCGGCAGAACGAACCATCGCAGCGGAATCCATATCAAATTTGACATCATCATTAATCCCGTCACAAAGAGAATCAAGCAAGGATGACACATTGACAAACTGCTCTGCTGCAAGGTTGTATATCTCCCTCACCCTATCCTGATTACTTTCGCGTATTCTGTACTCCGTATACATTTTATTGAAATTACTTGCCACATTCTCGGAACGGATGCAAAAGGAAGTAAATTGTTGAGGAAGTGTTTTGTATTCAAGATAAATTCCGCTTTTCTTTAGTTCCAGAAGACTTCTGAACATCTTGTCCGTTTGCTCTGCGCTCTCATCCCAACAAACATCATAAAGCCCACAGGAACCGCACACCTGTTCCTTTGTCTTTTTGCAGATAAGATTGATATCACGTTTTTCTTGTTTTTCGAGCACCCTGTTAACATCCGTTAAGGATGTACATATTTCCGTTGATGTCAGGGATGCTTTTTTCAGTTTACCTACGATATCGCTTTTCACAGATTCAATTACGGGCGAAACTACCGACGGCAAAAAAATAGCTTCAAGTTGTTTGTTGAATTTTTTGGTAAGAACTATAAATGAGATACCCGAAACCGCGGTTTCTATTGCCAGTGTAACTGCGTTTTCAAATGAACCTGACAGTGTAAGAACCGCAAAGCCCGACAAGGCAAAAGCCATAAATGAGCCTATGCGCCCGAGGGTTGAAAATGCTCCTGCCAATAATCCACCTAAGGAATAATAGGTTATAAGTGTAACGTCGGATGAACTTAAACCAAGGGCAACACCCGTACATACACCCACTATGGCACCCCCTGCCTCTTTGGCATAAAATCCGCACACCAGAATTATAAGCACCGTTATAATATGCACAGGGTAAATACCCACAATACTTACATTACGCAATGATAACAGAAGCAACGAAATGCTTATAACAAGGGACGTTGCCTTTTTGGAGGTCAACATTTTCAGACCGCCCTTTACGGTGCATATCTCGCAACTTCTTGCAAAAAGATAGGCGCATCCGCCTCCTATGATACTCTCGGATAATGTAAGTACAATTGAAGAAATATTGATTCCACCCGAAAACACAAGGGCAAACCCCGTAACCAGAACACATAGTATAGTTACGATTACAGGGGTATAGATACTTGATCTGATTTGCTTAAAAACCTTAAGTGCACCCAGAATCACACAAAGTGCAAGTATGGTAGAGGTGTACCTCAAGGCACTGAGTGAATCCAAAGAAATAAAATAACCTGCCGTTGCACCTAAGGCAGCAGACAAGGTGTATTTCGCAGGAACACTCGCCGCGAATGCCACACCGAAAGGTGAAAAATCCCCATTAAAACCGGACAAACTGAACAACAAACCCGTACCCGCAAACCCTAGGTGCTTTGCTGATATTCCGAGTATTTCTTTAGCCGTAACATTCTCTTTTCCTCCAACTCCCACACTTTTTTGTAAGACACCCATAATTTAACTCCCGAATTAAGTTTTTTAAAATTTTACAGGAAAAGGTGCAAAAAAATTGTCACATTGTAATGTAAAATAAAGTTTTATTGTGTCGGCACAAGGAAATTACAGCAACTTTTTCAGTTTTTTTATCTACAAAAGCAAAAAACTTGTGTTTTATTATGTTTTTTTAAAGTTTTTTTAATAAATATGGTTTATTATATAGCAATTGCAAAAAAAGTATGTTATTATATAGTGTATTTTAATATGGTTTTTTATGGTCACATTTTGTGACAACCAAGAAGGAGAAAATATGTTACCAGCACCTAAAGATATCAATTGTTATGACTACCTCAAAGAGTGCACTTCAATTTACGATGACGTATGGATGATGCAGCATTTCGGTGTCAAGTACAGAAAATCTGAAATCTTCAGAGATATTGAAGCACTCGCTTCATATTTCCAGAATGATTTAGGCTTAAAACAGGGTGACGTTTACACCGTATTTATGCCCACCACAGTTCAGAGCATTATCGCTTTTTATGCTCTCAACAGCATCGGTGTTATCGTAAATATGATTCACCCCCGTATGGCAACCGACTTTTTGAAAGAACAGCTTGAAGCCGTACACGCTAAAGGTGTTATGATTCTTGACTTACTTTCAAAGGATCACGTTGATACCATTAACAACAGCGGTTTGCCCTGCATTGTTTGTCGCAGTTCAGACTACTCAAACGGATTCAAGAAATTCGGCACAAAAATAGGAGAAGGTCTCATTAAAGCCCTTTTCCCCAAATTCAAAAACGCAACATATTATAAAGATGTTTTGAACTATGACAAAAAGCCTGTTTTCGCTACAAATAACGTAGATGAATCTGCAGTTTACCTTAATGGTGGCGGTACAACAGGCAAGAGCAAAACCATAAAACTCACATCCCGTGCAATTAACGAGTTGGTTTACAGGGTTTCTGACCTTGATGAAATTCACGACCCCGGTAACGAAGCCGAAGTTATTGTACTTCCCTTGTTCCATTGCTTCGGTCTTTGCGTTGCGGTTCATATGGCACTTTGCAACAGCGCAAGAATTATACCTATGATGCAGTTTGATGCCCGAATCTTCGTTAACCTTATGAAGAAAAATACGGTTGTAGGTATCGTTGGTATTCCTCTTATGTTCCAGAAGCTTATGCGCCATAAAGATTTCGACGGTCCCCACCTTAAAAATATGCGTATTATGTTCTGCGGCGGCGACGATGTTTCCGAAGCCTTTATAAAGGAATTCAACACATATTTTGAAAAATGGGGTTCAGACGCAAGATTACGTCAGGGCTACGGTCTTACAGAAATTGCTTCTGTATGTTGTACTAATACAAACATTGATAACCGCGACGGTTCAATAGGCAAAGCCCTCAGAGGTGTTAATATTGAAATATGGGATGATGATAAAAATCCCGTTCCCAACGGAACTGTTGGCGAGATTGCTATTTCAGGTCCCACAGTAATGAGCGGTTATTACACCGATGGCGAAGAAGCCGATGATTACGGTCTTTACACCGACGAAAACGGCGTTAAATGGGTGCTTTCAGGTGACCTTGGTTATAAAGATGATGACGGTTACTTCCATTTTTCAGGCAGAAAGAAACGTCTTATACTTATAGCCGGTCATAACGTTTACCCCACAGATATTGAAAAAATCGTTGGTGATTTACCCTACATCAAGGATTGCTGTGCTGTACAGGGCTACAACGAAGCAGGTAAACCCCTTGTAAGACTTTACGCTTCACTTTTTGAAAACGGCGATGAAGAAAAATACAAGGAAGAAATCCGTGACATTTGTCTTAAGAAATTCTACAAATACTACGTACCCAGAGATATTATTTTCCTTGAGGATTTACCCCAGACTCCCCTTATGAAAATCGACTTTATGAAGCTTACAAAAGCCGATGCTCAAAAGGCAAAAGAAACAAGAAAAGTTGACTAAAACAATTAAACGGTTGTTACCAAATGGTAACAACCGTTTTTGTTCAGTATATTAAAATCTGAGGATTATCATCAGGGTTCAGCCACTTAAGTATTGAAACAATTGTTGCTTCATCGCTTGCAATACACCCTGCGGTATACTTATATCCCACGTGCAAAAATATGGCAGAGCCTTTATTTTCCACTATAGGGTCAGTATTATACTCTATAACAGCGCCGTAAATATACTCGTCATAAGACCACATTTTTTCGGCAGAATTCCAATTGACTTTTTGATTTTTACCATCAATCCACTGATTATAAAACTCAGATTTCGGGTCATCCACCCAATAAATATCCTCACAAACATCCCTGTACTCCATTTTTGTACCGGGATTTTTGTTTTTTCCGAACGCGAAACCAAAATCATACAAGCCTTGTGGAGAGTAATAATCCCCCTCGGTTTTCTCATCGGGTGAAACTGTACCGTTTTTACCTACAAAGGCTTTGGATTTTATATCTGTACTCCGCCACACTCCGTTATTGCATTCATAGCACTGAAGGTAATAATCATCCTTCTCCCCTGTTACAACAACAAGTTGACTTGTGCCTTCAAGGTCCTTTAAATCATATCCCGCTTTTTCAAGCAATTCTGTAAGTTCTTTTGGTTGTGTCACTTCTATAGCTTGAGATGTTTCAGTATTATCAGGTAGCGCATTGACGGCTTGTCCGGTAGTAAGTTCAGTTACTTGTGTAGTAGTTGTTAACTCCTCATCGTTATTTAAAACTTTAATTATTACCAAACCGGAAACAAAGCTTATCAAAAGCAAAAGTGAAACAATGCTTATAACCACGCTTACAATTAACGTCTTTTTGCTCATATCAATAAATTATAATAACGGGGCTCTTGCTGCTATCGAGATAACTAAGCAAATCAAGCATATCGTCACCTGAAATATCCACGCAACCCTGAGTCTCGGTAAGTGTATCGTTTTTACCACAAAGGGTTATAACCGAACCGCAACCGGGATTTGCATCAGTGCTTGTAATACCATCACCATTGGCAGCAATATTGATACAGTAATTATGCCTGTTATTTTTAAAATAAGAATTGTACATGGGCTCAGCACTATCCCAATCCTTATAGTAACTATCCGAACTCTGAAGTGTATTGTAATAATTGGAATTAACGTCATCAACCCATACAGAATAGCTATCTATAAGTTCGAAAGCCAAATCTGTACCCGGGTCCCCAAGACCGCAACAGAAGGTTAAGTCAAACTCACCTGCAGGTGTACAACCGTCACCCTCGTGCTTATTCTCGGTAATACCATTCTTACCGATTCTGCCGTTTGCAGTTAATTTTTCAACCCAGATATCCCCTTCCTTTTCGTAAAGGGTAAGGGTTGTGTAAGTGCCGTCACATTCAGCAAGGATAAACTGTTGACAGTATACATCTGTAGGCACTCTTGCAGGTAATTCCACAGGAACTTGTGTAGTAACCTCTGTTAAAACTTCTTCGGTAACATCTACGGTAACGTCTTCCTGTACATCAACATAAGTTTCTACAGGTACATCCACGGTGGCATCGGCTTTTTTATTGAAAAAGGCAAAAACACCAACACCTACAGCACCCAATGCACCGAGAATCAAGAAACCGATTATACCCAAAACGAACAAAACAACAAGAATTATAACAATAATGAGCGGTGCCTTGCTTTTCTTTTTGGGTTTGGGTTGTTCAGTTGCCTTCTCCGGGTTTTCTGTATTAACCGAAACCGACGAAGAAACCGTTTCGTCTTTAATATCCACAAGCATAGTTGCCGCAGGTAAAGATTTATCCGCATCATCTTCAAAACGGATTTCCATACCGTTTGATAATTTAATATCTTTCCTTTTTGCACCGTTTACGATAATGCCATTTTTACTTTGATTATCAAAAATTACCCAACCAACATTTGTAAACTGAAAATAACCATGATTTTCAGACACAACCGGGGAATTCACGAAAATATCGTTAGCGGGACTGTTACCGAAGGTAACCTTGCTTTTACCAAATGAACTTAAATCAACCGAAAAAACTGAACCTGTGCCGTTATAAATATTAATAACCACAGATGTAAAGCTTTCACTCATCAAATCACCCCATATATTTTGATGATTTGATTATATCAAAGGTATTTTATCTTGTCAATTATATGGCAACTAAACTAATCAATACAATCCTTGTCAGCCCATTCAGAGGCAGGGTTCTTATCCTTACCACCTCTAAAAAACTCGTGAGTACGTTTTTTCATCTCGGGCGTTTCACCCTGAGCAATGGCAGGGAAATCATTTTCCGTATTGGCTGTTGGTTGGATTTCATAGGTGCCGTAAACATTTATTTGTTCCTCACAACTATCGGGATTACACACGGAATAATTGATTGAAATTTCCGCAGGCGGATCAAATTTTTCATTATGAATTTCTTTTGCTATATATGATTGTAAATTTCTGTTATCGGACTTATTATTTTCTGATTTTGACATAAAAAAACATCCTTTCATTAAATACATTAAGTATCTGCTGAAAGGATGTTAATATACAATAATCAAATTATTTAATTATAACAATTCATCATTATAAACCGCTCTTGCACCACCGATGAACTTGGGACGTGTACGTGCCGCAACCACCAAAGCCTCACCGATTGTGTTATTTTTAAGCCTTAATGGTACTGCAACCTTTTTAAGATGCATACCAATCATAGTAAGACCGATATCAAGACCTGCATCTGCTTTAATTTCCTCTAACGCAACGGGTTCCTCAAAGCCAAGGTAAGCTTGTGTTGCAAGGGAACCACCCGCTTTGGGTTGAGGCATAACGTTTACACACTCGGCAAAAGGCACTGCCTTACGCTCGGTAATAATAGCTCGATTAAGATGCTCACAACACTGAATAGCAAGAAACAAGCCCTTGGACTTGGTGTAGTCATAAAGAGCATTGAATATCTCCCCTGCTACTTCATAATTGGAGTTAGTCCCAATTGTAGCGCCCACAACCTCACTGGTTGAGCAACCGACAACCACAATGTTACCTTCTTTTAAATTTGCATTTTCACAAAGCTCAGAAATGGTGGCTTTTGTTTGTTCGTAAATTAATTTATTCATAATCATCCCTGCTTCGTTGATATTTGGTTTATTTTACAGGTAGTATACAACAAAACTGATTATATAACAACTACCAAATTAAAAGTTTTTTATAGGGTCAGATGAAATCGAACATACAAGATTTTTTCACAATACAAATTCTTTTGTGCAACGCACAACTTCATTACGCAGTTCTTCATTGCAAAGCACTTCATTTATCGCGAGATAACTTCATTGTTTGGGTCTTAATGAAGTTCAAGAAAACTTGAAACAAAGTTTTCGGCTAAAGCAGAAAAATGAAGTTGTGTCCTTACGGACACAAACAAAAAACGCAAGTCAATTGACTTGCGTTTTTGGCACCCCCAATAGGAATCGAACCTATAACTAACCCTTTGGAGGGGTTTATTATATCCATTTAACTA
>JAZRFO010000249.1:0-10210 GCA_045643685.1 Acutalibacteraceae bacterium | reverse complement strand
GTACCTACGAAAAGTACTTCGCCGCCTTCCTGAGCGATCTGGTTGATGAAGGTGTAAGCCTCTTCAAGCTTCTTTACAGTCTTCTGAAGGTCGATGATATAGATACCATTTCTTTCAGTGAAGATGTAGGGAGCCATTTTGGGGTTCCATCTTCTGGTCTGGTGTCCGAAGTGAACACCTGCTTCGAGTAATTGTTTCATTGAAACTACTGACATAATTTTGTCCTCCTTTTTGTTAAACCGCCGCACGGTTTCGACTCACGGATACCACATCTTTGATGCACACGACACCCGCAATCTACCCTGCGTGAGTTTTTTGACTGAGAAAGTATATCACCTTTTTACAAAAAATGCAATACTTTTTTGTTAATTATTTTCGAAATCAAAGCAATATTTTTTATAACGTAAATATTGACTGATTTTCTTCATTCTTACCTCACGAGCATAGTCGTTAATTACGAACGAACCGTTGTCACGCATTGAAATTACCACGAGTTCTCGAACACCTTCAGGCAAATCCCTCAGTGGTAATCTTATGAGGTTTTTAGCTTTATCAGGTAATCTGCAGACTGCAAAATCACCATCTAAATATTCGACAAAAATATCCATATTAATCCTCGTTTGTATTAACGGCAGTGCCGAAATAATTATGGTTTTCAGGCAATTGAGCGTTATTATTGTCAATATGAGCATCAGGTTGCTGAGGTGCAATATCGTCAACAGACAACTGCTTAGGTGCAGATGCACCTGAGTTAGCCTGCATCTCGTACCACTGGTCTTTGGTAATAAGCACTTTACGAGGTTTGCTTCCCTCAAAAGGACCAATAATACCCATTTCACTCAACTCGTCAACGATACGCGCGGCACGTGCATAACCCAATTTTAGTTTTCTCTGTAAAAGCGTTGTGGAAGCCATCCCTGCCTCAACAACAACCTCTATAGCCTTGGGTATCATTTCATCACCGTAATCACCACCGGCAGATGAATCAGTCTCAACAGTTGCAGTAGATTTCTTCTTGCCATCCTGAGCGGCTTTGAGTTCAATTTCCTGCATAACAGCATCGTCATATTTAACATCACCCTGTGAAGTTACGAACTCAATTACACGCTCAATTTCATCATCGGAAACATAGCAACCCTGAACACGAACAGGTTTTGAAAGGCCAACAGGACAATAAAGCATATCACCATTACCAAGAAGCTTTTCCGCACCCTGTGTATCTATAATGGTACGTGAGTCAATCTGTGATTTAACCGCAAAAGCAATTCGGCTCGGAATATTAGCCTTAATAAGACCCGTGATAACGTCAACTGAAGGTCTCTGTGTTGCAACAATAAGATGCATACCTGCCGCACGGGCTTTCTGAGCAAGACGGCATATAGAATCCTCAACTTCATTAGATGCCGCCATCATCAAGTCGGACAACTCGTCGATTATAATAACAATCTGGGGCATTTTGGGTAAGTTGTTGGAGAGTGCATATGTGTTGTAACCCTGAAGGTTTCTCACACCTTTTTCAGCGAACAATGCATAACGCTTGTCCATTTCTGCAACCGCCCACGAAAGAGCACCTGCCGCCTTTCTGGGGTCGGCAACAACAGGTACAAGAAGGTGCGGAATTGAACGATAAACCGTAAACTCAACCTTTTTAGGGTCAATCATAATGAGTTTAACTTCTTCAGGTTTTGCATTGTAAAGTAAACTCATGATCATTGTATTAAGGCAAACAGATTTACCAGAACCTGTAGTACCCGCAACAAGTAAGTGGGGCATTTTTGCAAGATCGGCACAGGTTGCCTCACCTTGAATATCACGCCCCAAAGCAACGTTGAGTCTTGATTTTGAGTTTTTGAAAGAATTATTTTCAAGAATTTCGCGGAGAGTTACCATTGCCTTTTCAGCGTTGGGTACCTCAATACCAACAGCGTTCTTGTTAGGGATAGGAGCTTCAATACGAACACCTGAAGCCGCAAGATTCATTGCAATATCATCTGCAAGTGAAGTTATTCTGCTGATTTTCACACCCGGGTCGGGCTGAAGCTCAAAACGTGTAACAGAGGGACTCTGACAGATTTCAACAATACGTGTGCCAACACCAAAGCTCTTGAGCGTTTTGACGATTGTTTCACCTTTTTCGCGTAGTTCAGCAGCAGAACCTGTTGAACCCGAGCTTTTAGGCGGGTCAAGAAGGTCAACCGGTGGTAACTCGTAAACAACCGTTTCCTCAACTACAATTTCTTCTTTTGAAACATCTTCTGTTACGGGCTCATCAAAAGCTTCCTCAACAGTTTCAAAAGTTTCTTCGACGGGCGGTTCATAATCATATATATCCACAATAGCCTCGTCTTCGACTTCTTCGATTATTTCTTCAAAATGCACTTCCTGAACGGTTTTATCATCCAACGAATCGAAGGGAATTAAATCTTCTTCCTCTGTTTCTTGTGTACCATCATTCTTAAATAAATCAATAATCTCTGCCATCTGTGTCTCTCGGTCAGGATAAGACACATCGTTTGTAAGAATGGGGTCAACACCATTATCAGGAATTGGAACGTCATTATCGTCCAAAGGTATATCAAGATTAATTTCGTGCTTTGTTGTTTTATTTCTTCTTTTCTCTGCAGATTTAGCGCGTTTTTCCTGCATATTCTCAGAAACTGTGTTGTAAGAAGATTTGATATCTTCTATCTTATCCCCTGCATATTCGCTTACTGCTTCTGCGGGAGCTTTTAAGGACTGAATAAGTTTAAGAAGTGATGTACCACTAAAAATCATAAAGAGAGCAACAAGCAAAAGAATGGTAACGATACCCGCTGCAAGTTTATTACCCCCTGTAAGTAAAAGAGGGATACCACCTACAAGAGCACCAAAAACACCATAGCCGAATCTTAAACCTTCGCCATTATATTCCTTGAACACATTATATGCATCAGCAATTTGTTCGCCATAGGTATGCTCCGCGTTGGTGCAAACTATATGTAAAAATGCAACAATCAAAGTAAAAAGCGTGAAGCCTTCAATAACTTTGATTTTATACTTTTTAGAATCTTTACCGATTGCTGAAACAATGCAAACAAAACCCATAAAGAAAGGTATGATAAATGCGTTAATGCCGAAAAGACCAAAGGTAAAGTTTCTTAAAGCTCCCCACACACTACCTGCATCAATGAAAACAACCGCGCACATAAACAATGCAATAAAAAAGAAGATTAAAGACGCTATCTGTTTATGCTCGGGACTGAAAAGGGATTTTATACCCTTACCCTTTTCGGGTGTATTTTTAGTTGTTGTATTTTTATTAGTAGTTTTACCGCTCTTTTTAGGTGCGGTTTTCTTTTTCTGTGCCAAAACTAAAATCCCCTTGTTATTTTATGAAAACTTCTACTGCGCCGATGATAGAAACTATAAAGCCCAAAATCACGCAATAGATACCAAAATATTTGTACAAATTCTTTTTCAGAATAAGTTGAAGTAAATTTATGGAAAGAACTCCAACAACTGCAGATGCCACAATACCGACAATCAACGGGAAAACAGGTATGATTTCCGGGCTTTCCATTGCGTCTTTAAATTCAACAAGACCACTTGCAAGTACAGCGGGAATGCTCAAAATAAATGAATAGCGGATTGCATTATTTTTAGAAACCCTGCAACACATCGCCGCTGAAACAGTTGAACCCGAGCGTGATATTCCGGGGAAACAAGCGGCAAAAAACTGAGCAACACCAATAATAAGTGCAGTAAGAGGAGTAACGTTACGATGTCTTTTTGTGCCTTCTGCAACAGTTGAGCCTAAAAGTAAAACAAAGCCTGTAATCATAAAGCATATACCCTCGGCTTTGATGCTGTTATCAGAACTGAAAACATCAACCAGATCCATAAGATTATTACCATTACCAACGGGTAAAAGTAACAATAAGAGCGGCACGCATGATATTATAAACATAAAGAGCATACGTCTTGTCACGGACATATTTTTAAACTTAAATTTATCAAACTGACGAGAGAATAAGTCCTTGAAGCATTTAAAAAACTCAATAAACAGCTCGTAGATAGGTTTATAGAAAACTACGAAGATAGCAACAAGGGTACCAATATGTAACATTGCGGAAAATAGACCCGAGCCTTCCGTTGCCATTCCGCTGAAATGTCTGAAAACAGACATATGTCCACTGCTTGATACAGGTAAAAACTCAGTTAATCCCTGTATAATTCCCAGAAACAAAGCTTGTATAATTTCTTTCATAACTACCTCCGCAAATTAATCTGTATTTATCATTCCGTAAAGACAATCCAATGCATCACTAAGACTTCCTACCTGATCTATCAAGCCCTCTTCAACTGCTTGTACACCATTTAAAATAGTACCAAAATCCGTGATAAGTTCCTTACTGTTCAACATCATTTCTTTAAAGCGATGCGCAGTAATCTTTGAATTCCTGGTAACAAACTCAACAACGCGTTCTTCCATTTTATTAAGATAAACAAGCGTCTGAGGTACCCCAAGAACAAGCCCATTCATTCTTACCGGATGAACCGTCATAGTCGCTGTAGGGACAACGAATGATTTATTGGTGCTAACCGCCAAGGGTATGCCAATTGAATGACTACCACCCAACACTAAAGAAACAGTTGGCTTTTTCATTCCTGAAATAAGTTCCGCTATGGCAAGTCCTGCTTCAATGTCACCACCGACAGTGTTTAAAATAACAAGAAGTCCCGAAACATCGTCACTTTCCTCCACCGCCACAAGCCGAGGAATGATATGCTCATATTTTGAGGTTTTAACATCTTCCGAAGACACATAGTGCCCTTCTATCTGTCCGATAATCGTAAGACAATGAATGAACCTACCGTTTTTATTAACGGTAACATTACCATCAGCAATATCATTTGACTGAAAACCGTTATCATTTTCATTAACGTGAATCGGATTATCATCAGAATGAGTCGCATCAAAATTAAAAAAATCGTGTAAATAGTTATACAAAAAACATCACCTATGCTTAGTATAACCAAAATACCCATTTTAACTTATATATAATAGCACATTAAACAAAAAAGTGCAAGATTTGTCACATTATATTTATTATTGTTTGTTTATTATTTGTCAAATTCCCGTTGACAAAGATTGTGAAAAATATTAAAATGTCTTTGTTAAAAATATAAACAAGTTTTTCGGAGGATTTAAAATGGGACTTACTCTATGTGAAAAAATCATTAAGAGTCATCTTGTTGACGGTGAATATGCCCCCGGTAACGAAGTTGGTATCAGAATAGACCAGACTTTGACACAGGACGCAACCGGCACAATGGCTTATCTTGAACTTGAAGCAATGGATATCGACAAAGTTAAAACTGAGCTTTCAGTAGCTTACATCGACCACAACACACTTCAGACAGGTTTTGAAAATGCCGATGACCATAAATTTATACAGAGCGTTTGTAAAAAACGTGGTGTACGTTACTCAAGACCCGGTAACGGTATCTGCCATCAGGTACACCTCGAAAGATTCGGTATACCCGGCAAGACACTTATCGGCTCTGACAGCCACACTCCTACAGGCGGCGGTTTAGGCATGCTCGCAATGGGTGCAGGCGGTCTTGACGTTGCAGTTGCTATGGGTGGCGGTGCATATTACATCACTGTTCCCGAGGTTATTAAAGTTAACTTAACAGGTAAACTCTCTCCCTATGTTGCCGCTAAAGACATTATCCTTGAGGTTCTCAGAATTCTCAGTGTTAAAGGTGGCGTAGGTAAGGTTATTGAGTACGGCGGCGAAGGTGTTAAAACACTTACAGTTCCCGAAAGAGCAACTATCACAAATATGGGTGCGGAATTAGGTGCAACAACATCAATATTCCCCTCTGATGATATTACATACGACTTTATGAAGGCACAGAGCCGTGAACAGGATTGGGTTGAACTTCTTCCTGATGAAGATGCAGAGTATTCAAGAATTATTGATATTGACCTTTGCACTTTGAAACCCCTTGCAGCGATGCCCCACATGCCCGATAACGTTAAATCCGTTGCTGAAATCGGTGAAATCAAAGTTGACCAGGTTCTTATCGGTTCATGTACTAACTCATCACTTCTTGATATGATGAAGGTTGCAAAAATCCTTAAGGGCAAAAAGGTTCACCCCTCCGTTTCTCTCGGTATCGCTCCCGGTTCAAAACAGGTTCTTAATATGCTTGCACTTAATGGTGCTCTTGCTGATATGATTGATGCCGGTGCACGTATTCTTGAAAGCGCTTGCGGTCCCTGTATCGGTATGGGTCAGTCACCCTGCTCATCAGGTGTTTCATTAAGAACATTCAACCGTAACTTCGAAGGCAGAAGCGGTACAGCCGACGGTAAGGTTTACCTTGTAAGCCCTGAAACTGCAGCGGTATCTGCTCTTACCGGTGTTCTTACAGATGCAACAACCTGTGATGATGATATTTCCGTTACACTTCCCAAGTCATTTATCATCAATGACAATATGATCGAAATGCCTGCAGAAACTCCCGAAGAAGCAGCTGCAGTTGAAGTTTACTACGGACCCAACATCAAGCCCTTCCCCAAGACAACTCCCCTTGCAGATTCAATTGAAGCTACTGCAGTATTAAAGGTTGAAGACAATATCACAACCGACCACATCATGCCTGCAGGTGCAAAGATTCTTCCCTATCGT
Source organism: Acutalibacteraceae bacterium (assembly GCA_045643685.1). Lineage (GTDB taxonomy): Bacteria > Bacillota > Clostridia > Oscillospirales > Acutalibacteraceae > DTU089. The sequence goes on along the minus strand of JAZRFO010000249.1, from coordinate 3,530 downwards.
TCAAACATTCCTCACCTTTCACAGTTCTGCTTCCGTCAGTGCGACGAAAACTTTGCAGAACATTGTAAGGAAGCTGGTTCCTGCATTATTATCGGTGGTAACAACTACGGTCAGGGCTCTTCAAGAGAACACGCAGCACTTGTTCCCCTGTATCTCGGCGTAAAAGCAGTTATTACAAAGTCATTTGCCCGTATTCACAAGGCAAACCTTGTTAATGCAAGCATTCTTCCTCTTAACTTTGTAAACGCTGATGATTACGATAAGATTTCTGTTGGTGACAAACTTACACTTCCTGCAATCAAAGCAGAACTTAAAGCAGGTAGCGAAATCACTCTCAAAAACGAAACCAAAAACGAAGAATACAAACTCATCTGCGATGTTTCCGAAAGACAGGTTGACATTCTTACTGCAGGTGGCTTGCTCGACTACACCAAGGAGGAAAATAAATAATGACAGAAGTACAGATTCAGAACGCTCTCGACAGATTCAAACAGTTACTTATTGAACAGGACGAGCGTAACCAGAAAATAAAAGCAACAAAAGATTTCAAGGACTTCAAAGCACTTGATAAAATTATTATCGGTGTTTGTGGTGGTGACGGCATCGGCCCCATTATCACAAAAGAAGCTGCTAACGTGCTTAAATTCATTCTTAAAGAAGACGTTGACAACGGTAAAATTGAATTCAAATATATCGATGGTCTTACAATTGAAAACCGCGCAAAGGTTATGAAAGCTATTCCTGACGACGTAATGGAAGAACTCAAAGCTTGTGACGTTATCCTTAAGGGACCCACAACTACTCCCCAGCAGGGTGATGGTCTTCCCAACATTGAAAGTGCTAACGTTGCCATGAGAAAGGCGCTTGACCTCTTTGCAAACGTTCGTCCCGTTAAGATTCCCGAAGAAGGTATCGACTGGACATTCTTCCGTGAAAACACCGAAGGTGCTTACGCAGTAGGTTCAAAGGGTGTTGACGTTGACGGCGAACTCGCTTTTGACTTTGTTGTAACAACAACCGAAGGTACAGAACGAATTGCAAAACTCGCTTACGAATATGCTCGTAACAACAAAAAAGACAGAGTTTCTATTATCACAAAGGCTAACATCATCAAAACAACTGACGGTAAGTTCCTTAACCTTTGCAAAGACATTGCTAAGGATTACCCCGAAATCACAACTGATGAATGGTACATTGATATTACTACTGCTAAACTTATTGATAAGAAACGCAGAACTGATTTCAAGGTATTTGTTCTTCCCAACCTTTATGGTGATATCATCACTGACGAAGCTGCAGAATTCCAGGGTGGTGTTGGTACCGCAGGTAGCGCAAACATCGGCAAACAGTACGCTATGTTTGAAGCAATCCACGGCTCTGCTCCCCGTATGGTGAAAGAAGGCCGCGGTCAATTCGCAGACCCCTGCTCAATGCTCAGAGCAGCCGTACTTCTTCTTTCACACATCGGCAAACAGGAAGAAGCTGACAAACTTGAAAAAGCACTTGATATCTGTATGATTACCGAAAAGAAAATGGTTATTACAGGCCGTGACAATGGTTGCACTTGTGAAGAATTCGGCAACTACGTAATGGACACTCTTAAAACATTAGATTAATAAGGGCGATTTAAAATGAAAAATAGTAATCAGGTTTCAGTACCTGTTATAAAACGACTTCCCCGTTATCACCGATATCTCGAGGAATTGAAGAATATGGGTGTTGTAAGAATTTCATCAAAAGAGTTATCTCAGAGAATGGGTCTTACCGCATCACAAATCCGACAAGACCTTAACTGTTTCGGTGGTTTCGGTCAACAGGGATATGGTTACAATATCGAACAATTATATAATGAAATCGGTCTTATTCTCGGCATAAACAAAAGGTCAAAGGCTATTATGATAGGTGCCGGTAACCTCGGTCACGCAATTGCTACACACCTTCATTTTGAAAACCGTGGATTTGACCTTGTGGGTATTTTTGACAACAACCCCAACGTTGTAGGTACACAAATTGGCGGCAAGACTGTACTTAACTCTGCAGATTTAGAAGAATTTTGCAAAAAAGAGGAACCTGTGGTTGCAATACTTTGTATTCCTGCCGAATATGCTGCAGAAAATGCAGATAAGCTCGTATCATTGGGTATTAAAGGCTTTTGGAACTTTACTCAGTATGACCTTATGAGCCGTTACGATGGTATTGCAGTTGAAAATGTTCATCTTGGTGACTCTTTAATGACACTTTGCTACCAGATAAACAAATTATCTGACAATAACGAGGTCTGATTATGAAAAAATTAATGGATATTGATATTGTCGATATTATCCCCTTTTCAAAAGGTATCATAGTTGCGCGTAAGGATATTACACCTTCAGGTAACACAAAGATTTCTTTCTTTACCTACGACGTAAAGCTTGAAAGACCTACTGCAAGCACAAGAGGAGCATATCTTCTTAATAAATTCGGTGAAAATTATGAAAAAATCGCCGACCAGTTAAGTGACTTTATCTTTTGTGACGCAGCAACATTACCGAACAAGCATATTGCCGTTGCATATTCAAGCGGTGAATTAGGTTTGTTCAATGACAAGGGCGAGTTATATTGGACAGGTGATTTGCAATACAGGGATTATCCTATCAGTGGTGTTGTTCCCGAAGGCAAGTATATCTGGTGTGTTGTTCCTGAAAACAACTGTATTGTTCGCTATTGCCCCACAACAGGAAAAATTGTCTTGAGAATCGGCGGCGATTCTTCTACCGCATTTTTAAACCCTGTTTCTATCTCGGTCTATGACAATAAATTATACATCTGTAATTATGAGTCCTGTAAAATCCGTACTGTTGATCTAAAAAATTACACAGTTGCCGATTACAAGACTTTTGAAGAACCTGTATACAGATATATAAAGACCAATGACCGTGAACTTGTTGAGCTTGAATCAGGCGTGTATATGCTTTAATTGGTAAAATACACAAATTAAACCTAAACATTTCTATAATTTGAACTATTTACAAAAACCAAAATCAATATTACTATAATATTGTGAACTTTTAAATCAATCAGTGAATTGATAAGGTTTTGTAATAGCATTATTATCAAGCCTTGTCTTTTTGGACAAGGCTTTTTTTGAGGTTTTTTATGAAATTAAAAGCAGAGTTAATGGATGAATCCGCGGTACAACGTGCCTTAACGCGAATTTCACACGAAATTATCGAGAAAAACAAGGGTACTGACAACCTTGCATTTTTAGGTATTAAAACCCGCGGTGTTCCCTTGGCAAAAATTATTGTTGAAAAAATTGAGAATATTGAAGGTGTTGAACTCCCCTTCAGCGAACTTGATATTAATCATTATCGTGATGACTTAACCGAAGCTCACGTAATTCCTGAAGTTACTGAACATCCCATAAGCTTTGACGTTACCGGAAAAGACATAATTCTTGTTGATGATGTTTTATTTACCGGCAGAACAGTAAGAGCGGCAATTGAGGCAATATTCAGTTTAGGCAGACCTTCAAGCATTCAACTTGCAAT
>JAZRFO010000248.1:0-6010 GCA_045643685.1 Acutalibacteraceae bacterium | reverse complement strand
GGAGCGAATGTGGGTTTGTGCTTACCACGAAGAAGAACAGCAGCTTCAACAGCAACTTCGCCGAGAGTTCTGCCTTCTGCGTCAAGAACATACCACTGGCGCTCAGTTTTGCCTTTAGGCATATAAGTAGACATAACAGTTACCTCCGATATAGTTTCGGGGCATAAAAACCCCGCATTGCCTTGATATATTATCATAGCAATACGGGAATGTCAACACTTTTTTTACAAGATTTTTATATATCAGACACTATCTCTCGTTTTCTCGTTTTTTCTCGTTTTTTCATAGTGTTTTCTCTTGTGGCAAATTTAAAAATATATACAATTTCAGCCCGATTTATTTGGCAAGTTTGCTATAATCCTTTACCACGTCAATACGACTCTTGCGACGTTTTCTTCGTTCTCTTTCGTTCTTGGTTGCAAAGAATAGAATAATAAGAATCACAACTATTATAATGACTGTTATAATAAAGCCCTTTGAGCTCATAATCTTTTCGAGCCAGTTGAACATTGCCCAAAGATAATTCTTTTTAACATCATCCTGAGCCACAAGAGTTACGGATGCTATATGTACGCCTTCGTACACAACATCTGCCTTACCGATTACGTCACCCTTTTTAACAGGTGCATCAACTTCCTCAGGAAAGCCCTCGGCATACTCTATTTTCATATTATCAATGTCGATATCCTTATGGACTACGGCACTTATATTATCATTGGGCACCAATGCAACATAGTCGTTCCCCCTACCGTACTTGACCGCAACTTCGCCCACGTTATATGATGTGTCGGCAAGTTCCTTTATCTTAACGTTGGAGAACGCCCATCTGAGCATATATCGGCACATTAAATAAGCGGTATTTCTACGCTCACCATCGGCAACATACTGGTCATTACCTTTCATAGCAATGGATATATAAGTATATCCGTCTTTGGTAGCACTTGAGATAAGACAACAACCGGCTTTATCGGTAGTACCTGTTTTCAAGCCCACGGCACCCTCGTAATAGTAGTATGAATAACTATTAAGCAAGGGGTTCGTATTGTAAAGGTAACGCACATCGCTTTTGTTTGTGGCAGGCATAGTTTTACCATATTTTGAAGATATCTTGTTTATATGGTCGTTAGCGAGAGCTTTTTTGGATATTAAATACATATCACTTGCAGTAGTGCGGTTTTGTTTATCACTATCAAAACCTTTAATGGTTTCATCATCAAGACCATGGGGATTAGCAAAATATGTATTTTTACAACCTAACTCTTTAACGTAAGCGTTCATTTCCGCAACGAATGCATTGACATCACCATTACCAAAATACTCTGCAATTACCAACGCCGCATCATTACCACTCATAAGAAACAGGCAATAAAGGAGCATTTCAAGAGTAACCTGTTCCCCTGCTTTAAGTCCAGCAATAGAACTACCCGTACCCAAAAGACTATCTATAGTTTTTTCGGAACATGTAATAACCGTCTGTAAATCATTACATTTAGAAAGAGCCACAAGGGCGGTTGTTATTTTTGCAAGTGAAGCGGGCGCAGTAATCACATCGGCATTTTTACTATAAATAACCGTATCCGTATCCGCGTTTACAAGCAAAGCAATATCAGTTTCATACTCCGGCGCATCAATATCGTAATAACCATTTTGGGTCTTGACGGTATTTTCATCCTCCACAGCAAGACCAATAACAGATATGGGTAAAGCGAATATTAAACAAAATATTAAAATCAGTAATTTTTTCATAGACAATCACCGTTAAATGTTATAAAATATAATAAAGTATTATTTAAATACAGTATATCATTTTTTTCGACAGAATAAAATACTATTTTTATAAAGAAGGAGAATAAATTTATGGTTTTTGTAACCGGTGACACACATGGTGATCCCAAAAGACTTTCCAAAAGTGTTCTGAAAGACCTTAATGAAGGCGACACCCTCATTGTGTGCGGTGATTTCGGCTTCATCTGGGACAGATCCAAGGCGGAACAAAAAATATTAAAATCCCTTTCTAAAAGAAAATATAATATATGTTTCATTGATGGTACTCACGAAAACTTTGAACTTCTCAACGCCTACCCTACCACTAACTGGAATGGCGGCAAGGTTCATCAGATATCCGACAATATCTACCATCTTATGCGAGGTCAGGTTTTTACCATTGATGGATTAAAGATTTTCACAATGGGTGGCGGTGAAAGTCCCGACCTCGAATCACGTATTGAGGACAACCCCTGGTTAAAATACGAAATCCCCTCTAAGGAAGAGCTTCTTGAAGGTGCAACAAATCTTGAAGAACATGATTGCAAAATTGACGTTATTCTCACCCACGAGCCCTCCTCCACAATAAAGAGTTTCTTAACTCTTGGTGAAAGTGATTCCGTTCGTGTCACCACTCTTAACGCATATTTTGACGAACTTTCAAAATGTAGTGAATTCAGTCGAGGGTTTTTCGGAAGCTTACATCTTGATAAATACATTTCAAACACATACATCGGTGTTCACAAAGGTATTGTTAACGCCCACACAGGTGAAAGAGTAAAATTTTAAGAAAGGTGATAGTATGAAAATTAAGGTAAACAAAAAGAAATTAAAAAAAGCTCTACTAATCACTATGTCCGTTATTATTACACTCTCAATTATATTGGGTACAGTTGCTTTTATTGCTAACTACCCTGATACACGAACACCCGTTTTTAATGATAGCGATAAAAAGGCAGATAAAAAGCCTTTTGATGAGGGTGAGTTTAAATTGGGCGAATATGATTTAATAGTTTCGGTCGATGGTGACGATAACGCAGAAGGCACATTGGAAAAGCCTTTAAAAACCTTAAAAGGAGTTAAAGAGAAATTAAAATCTCTGAACCTCACCGAGGATATACATACTACTGTATGGTTCAGAGGAGGTACTTATACCTTCACTGACACAGTTTCTTTTGATGAAAGTGATAAATGCAATGTCCTTTACCGCTCATATCCCGATGAAGAAGTTGTTTTCACCGGTTCAAAGGAAATAAAAGGTAATTGGAAAGAAACTAAAATTAACGGCGTTAAAGCTTTTGTGACTCCCATACCCATTAATAGCGAGGACGATTATTTCCGTTCTCTTTTTAAAGATGGTACACGTCTTTCGCGTTCTAATTACCCCAAGGAAGATTTCTTCAAGGTAAAGGACCCCAAACTTGATGAAGCAATTGTCCCCGAGGTTGACCCTGATTACTTTACACATTCTGCAGTCTTTTATGCTAACGCCTCCGACATTCTTGATTTCAGCAACCCTCGGGATATTGATATAAGACTTATGCATTTCTGGTGCGACGAACTTCTACCCGTACACTCAGTTAACACCGAGAGCGGTAGAATAGAAACCAGAAAGCCAACTTCAATGACCATAAGAGTTGATGATAACTATATTTTCGAAAATGTTAAAGAGGCACTTTCACTACCTGGCGAATGGTATCTTGACCGCGGTGAACAAAAACTTTATTACATCCCCCAAGAGGGCGACACGATAGATAATACAATTCTTTATGCGGGTGCAACAGAGCAACTCATATCAATAAATAATGCTAAAAACATCTCTTTCCAAGGCATTAACTTTGAAAATACTGACTGGGATCATGTTGGAACAGAAAACAGTCATTCCGGAAAAGCTTTTGACGAAAACCATCCATTATATAAGAATATAGATTACGGTGCTATTCATCCTCAGGCAGCATTCGAGGTCCCTGCGGCAATACTCATTGATGCTTGCGAAAGTATTAACTTTACTAATTGTACTTTCGAGAACATTTCATACACTGCCATCAAGTTTGAAAAGGCTTCAAAGGATTGCAAAATAGCAAGCTGTTTGTTTAATGAAATCGGTGCTAATGCAATATTCATAAACGGTGAATTTGTTGTTCCTGCCACTACACAGAATATTGATGTTACAGACTGTCACATCGGTAATTACGGCAGAATTTTTAACAACGCCATTGGCATTCTTCTTACTCACGCTATTGACTGTGACCTTACTCACAACGAAATTCATGATGGTTGGTACACAGGCATCTCCGTTGGGTGGAACTGGGGTTACACAGATAATCCTACCAACAACATCAATATCAGCAACAACCTTATTTATAACATCGGTAATGGTTGGCTTTCTGATATGGGTGCTATTTACACACTCGGTATACAACCCGATACAGTAATTTCTGAAAACATTATCTACAACGTAGGTTGCGACGAAGGAAGATACGGTTATGGCGGTTGGGGTATTTATCTTGACGAAGGCTCGTCCGAAATACTTGTTGAGAAAAACCTTGTATATGACTGTTCGTCACAGACTTTCCACCAACACTACGGCAAAGACAATATGATAAGAAATAATATCTTTGCCTTTGGCGGAGATGGTCAGTTCAGAATAACAAGAAACGAAGACCACAATTCACTTTACCTTTATAACAATATACTTGTTGGTGACGACACACCTATGTATTGGGAAACTATCAGTCTTGATTGGTTCAAGGATGACAGTAACTTATACTGGGACTATAACACCTTTGGTAAAACAGTTTTCTCCGGCGGTTCCACAAACATTTTTGATAGCGAAAACATATTGGCTATGCGTGGCAGAGATTACTACAAGAATGGTGTTTTTGCAGATCCCCTTTTCAAAGATGCCGAAAACCGCGACTTTACACTTGCAGAGAATTCACCCGCTTTCGATGCAGGATTTGAAAGATGGGAATATAACGCAGGAACAATAACCAAATTTTAATAAGTAAAACTCCGTAAGGCTGAGCCTTACGGAGTTTCTTTAATCTTTAATTCCGAACATAAACTTTAAAACACTACGTAAAAACTTAGGGCTTTGGTAAACTACAACTTTCATAAATCACCACTCCTTTATGTTTACTACATAATATGAGGATGATAAAAAAGTGTTACTTAGGTAGTGTAAACAAGGGATTTAATAGCCTTAAATCAATAACTTTGGCGCATAGCTTCGTTAAAATGTGAGGGAACCCTGCCGCCTACGATGCTTTTTCATAAAGTATTAACGGAAAATAGCAAATTTAAACCTAATAAATCCCTTATTTACACTCCCAATTGCCATTCTTTTAAATCTTTTACATCATTGTACATTGAAACGTAGCTTTCGTGACGATTTTTATCAATATCGCCATTCTTAAGAGCATCGAGAATAAGACACCCTTTTTCAACAGTATGAGAACAAGAGGTAAATTTACATTTTCCTAAGTATTCCTCAAATTCAGGGAAACAGAAAGGTAGATTTTCTTTAACAATAACGTCACTTGTCTGCTCAATATCCAAGGAGGAAAAACCGGGAGTATCCGCAACCAGACCCTTGCCAATATGATAAAGAGTGACCTCTCTTGTAGTATGTCGTCCTCTGCCCAATTTATCGCTGATTTCACCTGTAGCAAGTGAAAATCTTTCGTCGATACAGTTGAGAAGTGAGGATTTACCAACACCTGTATTGCCTGTAAAAACGGTAATTCCTTCGCCAATCATTTCCTTGACCTTATCAATGCCCTCACCTGTTTTACAACAAATAGAAGCAACTTCAATTCCTGCCTTACGGTAAACTGCTTCAAATTCAGTTGTATCGCCTAGGTCGCTTTTAGAAAAAACAACACATGGCTTAATGCCCTTATCAACGGCAATTGCCGTCATTTTATCAATAACAAGAAGGCTTGGTACAGGCTCTTTTACAGATGATACAATAATTAAAGTATCAATATTAGCAACCGGAGGTCTTAAAAGGAAATTTTTCCTTTCCCCTATTTCGTCTATTGTATTTTCCTTATCTTCACGCACGGTAATTGTTACATTATCCCCTGCAAGAGGTGTAATTTTTTTCTTTCTGAACGCACCACGTGCCTTGCATTCATAAACTTCGCCGGAGGGGTCTACATAATAGAAGCCGCCGATACCTTTTATAATAACGCCGTTTAAAACTTTTTCCCTACTTACTGTCCCCGTGGGTTATCGGGAT
>JAZRFO010000247.1:0-2291 GCA_045643685.1 Acutalibacteraceae bacterium | reverse complement strand
AACGTTGGCAGAGGTTATGTTTTAAGAAGACTTCTCAGACGTGCCGCACGTCACGGCAGACTTTTAGGCATTGAGCGACCCTTCCTTGCAGAAGTTTGCGAAACAGTTATTAAAGAAAACGAAAACGCATATCCCGGTCTTCGTGAAAAAGAGGATTATATTATCAAGGTTATTTCAATGGAAGAAAACAGCTTCTATAAAACCATTGACAGTGGTCTTGAACTCCTCAATGATATGATTAAAAAGACCGAGGGCAAAGTCCTTTCAGGTGCAGATGCATTCAAACTTCAGGACACTTACGGCTTCCCCATTGACTTAACAAGAGAAATTGTTGAAGAAAACGGTATGACCGTTAACAACGAGGAATTTGAGCAGTATCTTGCAGAAGCTAAGGCTAAAGCCAAAGCCGCAAGAAACGTTGCAGGTACTGAAGGTTGGAAAGGCTCTGACGTTTCTTTCAAAGAGTGCGGTGCAACCAACTTCAAGGGCTACTGTGCAACTGAATGTGAAGCAGAAGTTCTTGCAATTGCTGCAAATGGTGAAAAGGTTGACTTCGTAGGCGAAGATACAGATGCTCTTATTGTCATTTCCGACTCCTCATTCTATGCCGAAAGCGGTGGTCAGGTTGGCGACACAGGTACAATTACCGTTAACGGCAACATTTTCACTGTTACAAATACAACAAAAACTGCCGAGGGTGTTATTCTTCACCATGGTACACTCACCGAGGGCGATGCTATCCGCGTTGGTGATAAAGTAGTTGCTTCAATTGATGCTACTCGCCGTCAGGCAATTATGAGAAACCACACCGCTGCTCACCTTCTTCAGGCGGCACTCCGTGAAGCACTTGGCACTCACGTTGAACAGGCAGGTCAGCTTGTAAACGAAAACGCTGTACGTTTTGACTTCTCACATTTCTCTGCACTTACAGGCGAGGAAATTACAAAAATTGAAAACAGAGTCAATGAAATCATCCTCTCTGCAACAGATGTTGTTACTGAAGAAATGAGCATTGACGATGCTAAGAAAAAGGGCGCTATGGCTCTTTTCGGTGAAAAATACGGCGATACAGTACGTGTTGTTTCTGCGGGTGATTTCTCAACAGAACTTTGCGGTGGTACACATGTTAAAAACACAGGTAACATCGGTCTTTTCCGTATTGTTTCCGAATCTTCTGTTGCAGCCGGTGTAAGAAGAATTGAGGGTGTAACAGGCTTCGGTGTTATTAACTACCTTAACTCCCGTGAGGAACTTATCCACAACACCGCAAGTGCTATGAAACTCGGTAATGTTAACGAGCTTAGCAATAAAGCAGCGGCTCTTTCACAGGAACTTAAAAACAAAGAAAAAGAGCTTGAAGAACTTAAGGCAGAAATTGCAAAGCAAAAGGCAGGTAGCCTCTTTGACAATTGCAAAGAAATCGGTAACGTAAAACTTATTACCGCTAACATCGGCGAGGCTGATGCAGGTGCTTTACGTTCAATGGTTGACTCCTCAAAGGATAAGGGCGACAATATCGTTGTTATCTTTGCTGCAGAGCAGAGCGCAAAGGGTACTTGCTCATTTGCTTGCTACTGTGGAAAAGACGCTATTGCAAACGGTGCACACGCAGGTAACATTGTCCGCGAGGTAGCACAGATTGCAGGTGGTTCAGGCGGCGGTAAACCCGACTCCGCTATGGCAGGCGGTAAGGATATTACCAAAATTGCCGAAGCCCTCGAAAAGGCAGAAGAAATCGTAAAAGCAAAGCTTAAATAATTATTAAACACGGTTGATGCTCGTTTGAACATCAACCGTGTTATTTTTGTCATATCCCAATTGTAATAATTTCAAATGGTTTATATTCAATTATATCCGTTTCACCCTCAATATCTTCAAGCATATTGAGGAGTTTAACTTTTTGCGGGAGTTTTATCTGTCCACGTTTTCCGTCTTGCTCCGAAAGTCTTATAACTGTCATTGTACCGTCCTCACTTCTTTTTACCGCTTGTAAATAAAGAGGTTCAAAGGTAGGCAAGGTCCACTGACAATCCACCTTTACAAGGGGTGTGTTGTACTGATGTGCAAGACCGTTTATGTCGGCAGTTACCGCGTCGCCTTCGTGGGGCACTATCATATAACAAAAGCTGTGCCCACCTATATCCGAAGTAACGTCGGGGCGTTCTGTTGCACGAAGGAGCGAAAGGCTCATTGAGTTTTCAAGGAAGCCTACACCATATTTTCCGTCGTTCACAAGGGAAATACCACCGCCCGATTCTGACATATCGCACCATTTATGGTGGCAGGTTTCG
>JAZRFO010000246.1:0-1791 GCA_045643685.1 Acutalibacteraceae bacterium | reverse complement strand
AATGGACTAAGAAATAGTGATAAATGACTGAGAATGGGAGAGAATCGTGAAGTTGGGTGCGCCCGGCTCCCGAGCAGCCGATGATTTTTTCCACGTCACCGTTATCGTAATAAAACCCTGTGAAAACTCACAGGGTCTTTTTTTATGCTTCTTTAACTATGCTGTTGTAAGCTCTACAGCAATCAAATGTAGAAAACCGAGGACTCGTTCAGAAAACGAATTTCCTCGGCATTTTGAATTACAGGTTATGTTTGCTTAAGAAGTTTTGGATTGCGTCCTCGCCTTTAATCACATGAACGCCATCTCTCTTAAGTTTCGCAGGGGAAGGACTAGCCGCAAATAATTCACCCAGCATAGGCATTGCGTTTTCCAGTCTAGTAGATAATTCTACCGCGTCATCAAGCATTGTATATGCCTCGCGCGCAGCATCTTCACTAATACCTTCAGTCTGAAGTTCCTTAGTAATCTTCGCTTCTGGGTGGTATGTAACCATATAGTCCAAAACTGCCTGAAGGATTCTTGCTCCAGCCTGAAGTTTACCTTTTTCTGCCTCCTGGGCTTTATATTCTGCCTGGGCAGCATTCAGTGCCGCAGTCATTTCTTTGGCGATTGCGTCAATAGACTCGCCGGCCGCTAATCTAGCTAAAATATCTTTTTGATTGAACATGTTCGTATACCTCTTTCTTTATTATATTTATATTATATCAAATTTTTTTAATAAAGTCAAATGCGCGGACCCCGGTTTCCCGATCGGTATTTATTCCTTTTTTTATATTATAACATATTATATTAAAATTGTCAAATGGAAATCGAACATATGGGAAAATCCCGATCGGGTTTACCTAGCACCGATCCGCATATGTAGATCCGGACGGCAATTCGGGTTTCGGGAATCGGAGTGAACGCCCGCCGGCCGCAGGTTCAATCAGAAAATTTGCATATGGGGGTAGAGATCGGGAATTCGGGCCCTGACTGCCGTTGTGGGCCCGGCGAACACCAGTTCGTTCGAACATTTGTTCCCGGTTAGTGGTGCCTAACCCGCGCGCAAGAAAAAAAGACGAACAGTTGTTCGTCTTAGTGGCTTGCTTTGAACCAGTTAGCTCCAACAGACTTGCCATTGTCATCAAACTCATGCACATAGACAATCTCATTGTCTACCTCATACATCAGTAAGTGTTTAGTCTGAAGTAAGATTGTAGTTCTTTCAGGGAATCTATTGATGTGTCTTAACTGTAATTCGTAATGTGTCATTGTATTGTCCTCCTCTTAATTGGTATACCTTATTATAACGCCATTTCGGGATTTTGTCAACACCTTTCCGCAAAATAAATTCACAAAAAATTTTTTCTGAAATGCTTGACAAACCGAAATTCCGCCCGCGAGGGCAGTGAGCGGGCGGCCCATTATAGCACAAAAAGTCCTTGTTGTCAAGGACTATTTTCTGTGCTTTGTGAGGGTCAAACTGTAGGAATTTTCTCCAATTTTGAAAGAAATTTGTCTTTCAGCATTGACTTTTTCCACATTTTGTGCTAAAATGGAAGGATTATCAGCTAAAAATGTATAAATTTCCTCAATTATGAGTGATTTTTCATCATCTTTTGCCTTTTTTCTTTCAGTTTTGGCACTTTTTACAGTTTTTGTACCACTTTTTGTGTACTTTTTAGCAATTTCTTGCTGTTCTTTAGTCAAATCATAGGGTGTAGGCTTGTTTTGGTCAACCATTTTATCATAAATGATTAACTTTTCAGCATCTTCCTTTGAAATGTCTAACTTTTCCATTAACTTTTCAAC
>JAZRFO010000245.1:0-5710 GCA_045643685.1 Acutalibacteraceae bacterium | reverse complement strand
ATTCCTGCAACCAACACAACCGCAAAGGCAAGTACAGAACATAAAATTCTTCTTTTTTTCACACTCTCACCTCTGACTTGTTTTTACCCGATAATTTTATCACATTTTGTCGCATTTTGCAATTTAAAAAGATGTTTATTTATAAATCTTTTAATATTGTTTTATATATAAAATATTGCTTTACTATATTATTTGATATATAATAATTAGTGAACTTTTTTAGGAGGCGAATGTGTTTTGAACATAATCGTTGTTGGTATAGGTAAAGTTGGCTACACCGTTGCAGAACAACTCTCTCAGGAGATGCACGATGTAACCATAATAGACACAAATGAAGATGTTATTAACGACACTTTACAGGATATTGACGTTATCGGTGTTATAGGTAACGGTGCAACATCAAAAACCCTTACAGATGCAGGTGTCAGTGATTGCGATTTGCTTATTGCTCTTACAGGTAGTGATGAGCTCAACATTCTCTCCTGCCTTCTTGCGAAGCAATTGGGTGCGGGTAACACTATTGCCCGTGTTCGAAACCCCGAATACAGTAATGACCTTGGACTTATCAAGGACAGTCTTGGTCTTACCTTTGCGGTAAACCCCGAAAGAGAAGCCGCCGCAGAAATGCAACGAATTTTAAAATTCCCCACCGCCCGAAATGTAGATATTTTCGGTCATGGCAGGGTTGACCTTTTAAGCTTTAACGTTAACCGCAATTGTAATCTTTGCGACAAATCCGTTAAAGATGCCTTTGCTAAGGTTAAAACCAAAGCCCTTATCTGTGCCGTTGAGCGCGGTAACGACGTTTTCATCCCCACAGGTGATTTCGTTATTAAAGAGCACGACACGGTAGCCGTACTCACTCCCGAAAAAACTGCACCCGATTTATTCAAGCAAATCGGCTTCAGAACCCAGAGTGTGAAGGATATTATGATAATCGGCGGCGGTAAAATTGCCGTGTACCTTGCTAAAAGCTTAAAACACCTTAACGTAAGCGCCACAATTGTTGAAAAGGACCTTGACACGGCACTTAAATTAAGCTATGACCTGCCCCATATCAACGTAGTACACGGTGACGGTACAAACCGTTCCTTGCTTCTTGAAGAAGGTCTTAAAACTGCCGATGCATTCCTTTGCCTTACAGGCATTGATGAAGAAAATATCGTTCTTTCCCTTTTTGCAAAGAGCGTTAACCCGGATATAAAAACAATCACCAAGGTAAACCACACCCTTTTCAGAGAGGTTATAAAAACCCTTGATATTGATAGCGTTGTTTACCCCAAATTCACAACCGCAAGTATTATTTTAAGGCACGTCCGTTCAAAAACTTCTCGCCACGGCGAAAACGAGGTACAAAAAGTCACACGTTTCATCAACAACAAGGTTGAAGCGGTTGAGTTTACGGTAAGCGAAGAAAGTGAACTTATAAACAAACAGTTACAGGAGCTTAATTTACGCCCCAATATTCTTCTCGGCTCAATTACCCGCGGTAATGACGTTATCATCCCCCGAGGCTCCGATATGCTTTTACCCGGTGACTCAGTAGTTGTTGTAACTTCTACAGAACGATTACTTTCTCTTGATGATATTCTTGAGCGTTAACAGAGGTAAATGAAGATATGAATAAACGAATGATCGCCTATGTTTCGGGCTTGTTGTTACTGTGTGAAGCGGGTTTACTTCTGTTCCCCGTAGCAGTAAGCTTAATTTATCAGGAACAAACTTATTTTAGTTTTTTAATAACTATAGGCATACTTGTAGCCGCTGGTGTTTTACTTATACTTTTCAAGCCTAAAGATAAAACCATTTTCGCAAGGGATGGTCTTACCATTGTTTCATTAGGTTGGATTTTATTAAGTCTTTTTGGCGCACTCCCCTTCTTTATAAGCGGTGAAATTCCCAATTATATTGATGCACTTTTTGAAGCCGTTTCGGGTTTCACAACTACCGGCGGAAGTATTCTTACGGATGTTGAGGCATTATCCAAATCAATGCTTTTCTGGCGTAGCTTTACTCACTGGATAGGTGGTATGGGTGTTCTTGTATTTATTATGGCGGTACTTCCCCTTGCAGGCGGAGGTGGCAATTTACACCTCATGCGTGCTGAAAGCACCGGTCCGAGTGTAAACAAATTAGTACCCCGTTCCAATAAAACTGCCCGTATTCTTTACGGCATTTATTTTGCTATGACGGTAATAGAGATAATTTTACTTCTCATTGGCGGTATGCCTTTGTTTGACAGTATAACACTCTCTTTCGGTACTGCAGGTACGGGTGGTTTCGGTATTCTCAACGACAGTATAGGCGGTTACAACACCTTCTGTCAGGTTGTTATCACCGTATTTATGGCACTTTTCGGTGTTAATTTCAACATTTACTTCCTTTTACTTTTCCGAAAATTCAAAACTGCTCTTAAAAGCTCCGAGTTATGGATTTACATCGGCACTATGGGTACAGCAATTCTTGCTATCACCATTAACATCCGCAATTATTTTGACAGTATATTTGAAGCTTTACATCACGCCGCATTCCAGGTAAGCTCCGTAATGACCACAACGGGCTATTCCACCACAGATTTTGATAAATGGCCTGAATTTAGCAGAACAATTCTGCTAATGATAATGTGTATAGGAGCCTGTGCAGGAAGTACCGGCGGTGGTTTCAAACTCACTCGTGTAATTCTTTTAGTAAAATATGCTAAAAAAACCATACGCTCATTGACCCACCCAAGAAGTGTTAAAATTATTACCTTTGAAGGTCAACGAGTAACTGATGAAACATTCCAGGGCACAATCGCATTCTTCATTGTTTACGTAATTATTTTCGCAGTTTCACTTCTTATAGTATCTGCGGATAAAAATGACCTTGTCACAGACTTTTCAAGTATTGTTGCTACATTGAACAATATAGGTCCGGGACTTGGCAAAATCGGACCCACAGGAAATTACAGCAGTTATAACTCCTTATCCGAGGTAGTTTTCATAATCAATATGCTCCTGGGCAGACTTGAAATATTCCCACTTATTTGTTTATTAACCCCATCAATTCACAAAAAACATTTCAGAAAAAAACTTTGAGGTGACAAAATATGAGAGAAATTAAACTCATCAATAACGGTTGGTATTTTTCCGACAATGCAAAAAGCGTACCCTCTGCACTTCCCACAGATTGGGAAACACTTGACCTTCCCCACACCTGGAATGGTGTTGATGGTCAGGACGGCGGTAACGACTACAAAAGATTAAAAGCTTTTTATTGCAAGGAAATTAAAGCAACCGACATTACAGGCGATGCAAACTACATTGAATTTGACGGTGTTAACTCCTCCGCAGAGGTTTTCTGGAATGGAAAATCCCTCTGTGTGCATCACGGCGGTTACTCACGCTTCAGAGTAAAAATCCCCGAAAACGACATTAAAGAAACCAATATCCTTACAGTTTCCGCGGATAACACACCCAACGAAACTGTTTATCCTCAGGTTGCGGACTTCACCTTCTACGGCGGTATTTACAGAAGTGTTAAACTCATTTCAGTTCCCGTCGCACATTTTGATTTAGATTATTTCGGTGCACCCGGTATTGCAGTTACACCCGTTGTTACCGGCTCCGATGCAGATGTAACTATTGAAACCTTCGTTACAAACCCCGATGGTTTAAGTGTTCAGTATAAAATTACTGCAGATGGCGAAACAGTAGCCGAGGCTTCTGCAGATGCAAATAGTACAAAAACTACAATTAAAATTGAGAATGCTCACCTCTGGAACGGTAAAAAAGACCCCTTCCTTTATGGTGTTGTAGCAAATCTTATTAAAGACGGTGAAGTAATCGACACAGTAACCACTCGTTTCGGTTGCCGTTACTTTAGCGTTGACCCTGAAAAGGGCTTCATCCTTAATGGCAAGGAATATCCCCTTCGCGGTGTATCACGACACCAGGACTACCCAAACAAGGGTAATGCCCTTTCCTACGAAGACCACAAGAGGGATATTGACCTTATTCTTGAGGTTGGCGCAAACACAATCCGTCTTGCACACTACCAACATGCACAGGAGTTCTATGACCTTTGCGACGAGGCAGGTCTTGTTATCTGGGCGGAAATCCCCTATATTTCACGCCACATGCATGATGGTTATGACAACACCATAAGCCAGATGACCGAGCTTGTGGCACAGAACTACAACCACGCTTCAATCTGCTTCTGGGGACTTTCAAACGAAATCACCATTGCAGGTGCCGACGACCCCCACCTTATAAAAAACCACAAGGACCTTAACGACCTTGTTCATAAAATGGACCCCATCCGTCTTACAACCATTGCCACAGTTACAATGTGCTCAATGGATAATGAATATGTTCATATCAGTGACGTGCTTTCATACAACCACTACTTCGGTTGGTATGGTGGTTCAACTGAAATGAACGGCGAATGGTTCGATGATTTCCACAAGAAATATCCCAACAAAGCCATCGGTTTAAGCGAGTACGGTTGCGAGGCTCTCAATTGGCACACCTCCGAACCCACACAGGGTGACTATACCGAGGAATATCAGTCATACTATCACGAGGAGCTTATTAAACAAATTGCCGAAAGACCCTACATTTGGGGAACTCACGTGTGGAATATGTTTGACTTCGCTGCAGATGCCCGTGCTGAGGGTGGCGAAAACGGTATGAACCACAAGGGTCTTGTAACCTTCGACCGTCAGTATAAAAAGGATGCTTTCTTCGCATACAAAGCATGGCTTTCAGATGAAAAAGTACTTCACATCTGCTCAAAGCGTTATATCGACCGAGTTGAAGATGTAACTAAAGTTACCGTTTACTCAAACTGCGACGAGGTTGAACTTTTCGCAAATGGTGTAAGCGTTGGTAAGCAGAAAAAAGGAAAATATCCCTTCTTCTATTTCGAGGTTAAAAACGAAGGCGAAACTACCCTCGAAGCAAAAGCAGGTGACTTAACAGACACCGCAACAATCCGTAAAGTTGACAAGCCCAACGAAGACTATATTATGAAAGAGGAAAACCAGGTAATCAACTGGTTTGAAATCACCACTCCCGTGGGCTACTTCTCAATCAACGATACTATCGGTGACATAATGTCCACAACCAAGGGCAAAATCGCTATGATTAAACTTTTACTCCTTATGAAAAAAGTTATGTCACAGGGTTCAAAGGACGGCAAAGCTGAGGTTATGGGCTTCAGTTTAGGTAAAGTTAAAATTAACAAGAGCTTAATAAAATCCCTTTACGGAATGGTTAAAGGATTTACTATTAAACGTGTATTTATGATGCTTGGCAACAAATTCACAAAAGAGCAAATCCTTGAAGTAAACGCAACGCTCAATAAGATTAAGAAGAAAAAGAAATAATATAAAAACAAGTTCGTGCTTGCACGGACTTCTTTTTAATTAGGAATGAGGAATTTCGGGGCACTTCGTGCCAATTGTAAAATTAAGTAAAATGATGCGAAGCCTTATCATCCCTGTCCGCATAGCGGATAGGGAGGGGGACCATTGCCTACGGCAATGGTGGTGGGTAGTTCTCTTTCTGCTTTTCTTCGCATAGATAGAACACCACCCACCGTAGGAGCTAAGCTTGCCTAGCCCGAAGACAAAAGCAAACCAAACACCAAACGGGTCAGGCAAGCAAACGGGTCAGGCAAGCCTGACCCCTACACTAATATGTTGTTTTCAACAACTTTATTTATAATC
>JAZRFO010000244.1:0-4056 GCA_045643685.1 Acutalibacteraceae bacterium | reverse complement strand
TTTTCTGAAATCTTTGTTCAAAATAGCCTTTTCACTCTGAGGGTCGTTAAAGATATTCTGTGCCGCCTGGAAATTACCAAAGGATGCACTTGTAATCATTTTATCTGCCAAAGTATATTCAATACCCATTTCGTCGAGTATCTTGTAATAGTAAGAGCCATCCTCACGAAGGAGTGCCGTACCTGTTCTGGTAGCATACTCCTGAGCCGCAACCTTTGCCGCCTTGCAAAGTTCGGGGGACATGGTAAGGCGTATAGATTTATGGTCTTTTTCAAAACGGTAATCGTTCACAAGCTCGGTGAATTCTGCGGGTTTTTCATCAAACTCGAAGGCTTCCATATACTTTTCAGGAAGTTGACCTGCAGCAGTACGCAGGATAAGACGTGCGTCAACAGTAGTGATGTTACCGTCACCGTCCATATCCGCTGCCTCGTAATCAAGACCGAAAAGCTCGTTTTCATAAATACCTGCACTGACCATAAGGGCAATTCTTGCATCATCGGTGGTAACGTATGCATCATTATCAATATCACCGTAGCAACGGACAATCTCAATAGCACCCATGGGCATTACACTGAAAGCTATGAGGATACCCACAAGAACAACCGCCACTATAACTTTAATTTTTTTGCTCATAGAACCACCTTTCTGAAGTCTACACTCCCCTATTTTGATGTTTTATTATACTATATTAAAACTAAAATTGCAATAGCAGTATCATCAATTAACAAACACGTAACAAAAAACAGAGTCCGAAGACTCTGTTTTAATTTTATATATCAGTATCGGTAATACGGGGAATTTCAATAGTTTCGGTATAAAGTTTGCGGGGATTATTTTCGTCAAGGACAATAAGTCTACCGCCTCTTTCCTTACCGTATGTAAAGTAGCCTGCCCCAATAGTCTGATAAAGGTCAATGCCCTCCACGTTCATCCTAAAATCATTTACATGGTCGTGGCCGAAGAATGCGGCAAAGATATCCCCTGTTTTCTGCCAACTTTCGAACTGATTTCTATAAGTTTTTTCCATATTGGGCGGACAAGGAACTTCACGAACTCTGCCTTCGAGGATTTCATTACCTAAAACATGGTAATTGCCGTCACGTTCGAAGGTATATTCATCACTTTCGGTTACTTCTTTGTAGCCGTCAAGTTCCTGTTGAACAGGAATATGCTGGAAAAGAATTGCAGGAATGGGTTCACCACCATTTGCTTTCTTTAATTCTTCCGCACGTGTTTCGTACCACTTAATCTGACAATCGTGTACGTGGTCGTAGGAGTTATCGCCCTTAGAGTTGGTTTCGTAATCGTTTGAGTCCATAAGCCACAAAGTAAAAGCATCTTTTTCGGCCTTACTGTCCTTAATGGTAATACAACAGTTACCGCAACCGTAAACATCCGCATCATTGAGGTTTGAACGGCAGTTTTCGTACTCCATATACATCATCATCTGGAATTCTGTATGAAAGCCGATTTCACCGTCGTGGTTACCGAAAACGACACCAAGAGGAATATTACGTTTCTTTATAGGTTCAATAATATCCTCAATTGTCTGTTTAACGTAATCGTAGGTAAATTCTTCCCAATAACCGCTTACGTTATCTCCACCGAAAACAACCATATCGGGATTTGCTTTTTCTACAAGTTGTTCAATAACATTTATAGTTTCTTTGTATCTGCTTTCGGGAATTTCACGGTTTTCGTCATCATCCATTACGGGTTGAACGCAATGAATATCCGTAATATGTAAAATTTTAAACTTACCGTCTGCACCGAATTTAAGGGGTGCAGGGGTTTCGCGTTTGAATCTGTCTGTTTTCCATTTTCTGGGGAATCCCATTGCCATAATTATATACCATACCTCTCTATAATAATTAAAGTAGAATGCATAATGCGTAATTCATAATGCGTAATTGTAGGGGAAGCTTCGCTTCCAAGCATCATATTAGCTTCGCCATACTTTTACATATTACTATTTGGCGCATTTTCGCGCCCCGATAATCACGAATTAAGCATTGCGAATTACGAATTAAAATGCCCAATTTCCGTCCTTGAATATTGGGTATGACACACCATCTTTGTAACCTGTAATTTCAAGGTCAGGTGCGCCTATCATAAAGTCAACGTGAATCATACTATCGTTGACACCAAGTGCCTGACATTCTTCGAGGCTTTTATCCTCAAACCCGTCAACAGTATCACAGAAACCTCTGCCCAAAGCCACGTGACAACTCGCATTCTCATCAAAAAGAGTGTTGTAGAAAAGTATACCCGTGTTAGCAATGGGGCTATCATGAGGAATAAGCGCCAATTCACCAAGATACTTAGCGCCTTCGTCCATTGTAAGCATTTTGTCGAGTAAATCTTTACCAACTTTTGCATCCCATTCTACGGCTTTACCATCTTTAAATACAATATAGAATTCGTCAATAATCTGACTCTGCCATGAAAGGGGCTTTGTGGAAACAACCTTACCCTCGGCAAAGCCTTTTTTAGGTGAAATAAACACTTCATGAGTAGGTAAATTGGGGTTAAAGAAATTACCACTAAGGGTTGTTTCACCGCCACCGCACCAATGACTTTCGGGAATGAGCCAAGCCTTAAAATCAGTGCCGTTTGAACTCTTATAATGAAGATAATCGAACTTTTTATCGTTGAGATATGCTGTTCTCTTCTTAAGATTTGCGTTATGGTTTTTCCAGGCTTCCTCGGGGTCATTGTCCTTTGTAACGTAAACAGTTTCAAGAATTGCATCCCAGAGCATATTATAAGCCTTATTTTTGGTTTCGTTGGGGAACACCCTTTTAGCCCAAGCGTAAGAGGGCACCGCCGCAATACACCATTGGTCCTTATTTTCAAGTGCATCACTGTATTTTTTAGTGATTTTATAACGTCCCATCTGTGATTTCTGCATTTTTTCACGGTCGACACCCGCAAGACCGTAGGGGTCTTCGCTCTCGATATAAATACGGCAAGGAACTTCCTCAACCATTAATTTAAGACGTTCCTCCTGCCATGCGGGAACCTCGCTCAAGGATTTAAGAGTTCTGTGCTTGTAATTAAGCTTTGTAACCGCCTGAAAACTCCAATCAACCTCGACCCTTGAAGCACCTGCTTTATAACATTCAGAAACAAGAATTGTTATAAACTCGTGTTGGTCCGCTTCGCAGTAAATACGTACAGGTTGCCCCTTTTTTATGTTAGCACCAACTCGTGCAATAAGACGAGCGTACTTTCTCTGCATAGTTTTAGTCATAAAATCACCTTTTATTGTTTGATTTATGTTATTTATTTTACCACAAAAAAACTTTTAATACAACAAGCTCTTAATAAAATGATTTTTTAGTTGTATTTGAAAGTGGCAGGTCTCATTTACTCACAAAAATAAACATAAGAGTGAATAGAAAAACTTACATAACAAAAACCGCCGCAAGATGTTTGTTCTGTCTTGCGGTGGTTTTGTCAATATTTTTTAATAATACGAATGTTAATTGCCTTTTGTTACGGTTACTTCCATAACTTTTGATGTTTTTGCCGTTGCGTCCGTCGAATAGGCAGTATATACAACTCGGTATGTTCCGGGCACCGTCGTGTCAACAGATGAATTAGTTGTGATTTTACCAACATTCGAGGATTGGGAAACAACGTATTTCAGAGGTTCAAAAACTACGTCTTTACGTACAGAAATAGTATCGGAATACAGTTCAAATTCAGGGTCATTTACTTTTCCGTTTATTTTTGCATTTACCGATACAGTTTTTTCGTCACCATATTCGTTTGAAACACCAAATGTGATTTTATAGTTTCCGTTTGAAATCAATTCTCTTTGGTGCGAAACGTTTGTGGTTATATTTTTGCCGAAACCATCATATGCCACTAACATATTTTCTGATTGAAGATAGGCAATAAGATTATCCAAATTTTCTGCTTCAAGTGTCAAAAAGTTCGGAACATCTATAGAAGGACCCGTATAATTTTCCAAAACAAGCACTCTTTTTTTCGTTAGTGTGTGTCCGTTGGCATCAATGCAGGTGTAATTTACAATTTTTCTGTTTA
>JAZRFO010000243.1:0-8455 GCA_045643685.1 Acutalibacteraceae bacterium | reverse complement strand
ATTATTCTGTGTGAAATTTTAGTTGTTTCTGCCTCGTTTTTTAGTATTTCATCAATTGGCAGAATTATGAACTCCATATTGTTAAAAATTTCCGAGTCCTGAGAGAATTTTTCGAATCTCACCCGTGTTTTTGCCCTTTGCAGTGGGTAGTAGGGTGGGATTTTTTCGGGCGTAACATCGTTGATTTTTTGTGTGTTTTCAGTAATAAGCTCCTCTAAATTCTCAATCCCATTTCGACGTAAAGCGTTAAGGGATGAAGCGGAAAGAGTAAGCTCATCCTCATTTGAAAACTCTATATTTTCTGCATAAAAAGAGGTGTTTCCCAGTTTGCTTAAATTACGCTCGGCAATCTCTTTGGGCAACGGTGCGTTACGGGGAATTTCGGGTGTATCCCCAAAAACAGTTACAGTCTTACCCTCGGCACATAAATCAAGCTGTGCAGGTTTATTTTTCTTGAGCATTAATGTCATTTTGACACCGAGAGGGTGGATATCCTCTTTATATAAATTTTCAAGGTCTTTCAGTACATTCTGAGCAGAGGTTACATCCTCTTTGCCTCTATAACCGAACATTGACACGCTGCGATTACCTTTGAGGTAACCGTCCGTAAAGCCGTTTCTTGAAAATACACTTCTTAAAATTTCTTTTTCGTAAGGCTTGCCGTCAAGGGCTTTTCTGAGGCTTGAAACGGATGCTGCTACATACTCGGGGCGTTTCATTCTTCCCTCGATTTTAAAGGAGTCCACGCCCATATCTGCCAATTCATTGATAGTATCAAGGTAGGACATATCTTTAAGCGACAGGGCGTATTCTCTGTTGTGGTTATTTTTCCAATTAAGTCTGCACCCTTGAGCACAAAGACCACGGTTACCGCTTCTTTCACCGAGCATTGCGGAAAGGTAACAGTTGCCTGAGGTGCTCATACAATGAGCACCGTGAACGAAAACTTCAAGTTCGGCAGTAACATTTTCGCGTATTTCCCTGATTTCTTCAAGGGACAATTCACGGGCAAGAACGATTCGTGAAAAGCCCATATTCTGAAGATACAAAGCACCTGAAACGTTGTGCACTGCCATCTGTGTTGAAGCGTGAAGGGGTAGGTCGGGACAGACCTCTTTAACGGCTTTTACCGTTGCAAAATCCTGTACAATAACTGCGTCCGCACCACTTTGGGCGATGTTTTTAACGGTTTCGTAAAGGTCGGGTAATTCCTTGTCGAAAACAAGGGTGTTGAGTGTAACATACACTTTCACTTTGCGAAGGTGACAGAATTTTACCGCTTCTTTCAAATTATCGTTTGTGAAGTTCTGCGCGTTACGTCTTGCGTTAAAATTACCTGCACCAAGATACACTGCATCTGCGCCGCAGATTACCGCCGCGCGTAACTGCTCATAAGCCCCTGCCGGGGCAAGAATCTCGTAATTTTTCATCTGTTAATGTTGGTAATAATCTTCTGTTTTTCGGTTCGTACTCTTAAAATATCGCCCTTCTTGATATCTTTGTCACAGTCAAGAACGAGAATTTCCTGAGGATGACAGGCGGTTTCACATTCTTCACCTTTTTCGTTTGTGATTTTCGTACATGTGAAGGATGTGCCGAAACTGTCGGGAGAGAGGACTTCTATATTGTCACCGAGTTTAAAGAAATTGCGTTGTTGTATTTTTAATTTGCCGTCAACACAGTCCTCAAGGGCAACACCTGCAAAGGTGCAATCCCAATGGTAAAGACCGTCATTCTTGTGGTCGTGTACAAGATTTCCAAAGTAGAAACCGCTATTATAAGGACGATGGCTTATGGCGTTAAGCTCATCTTCAAGAAGCTCCATAGGAGCGCTTTTGTCAATTGCGCGTCTGTAAGCGTTTACCACGTGTGAAACGTAGTATTCCGTTTTCATTCGACCCTCGATTTTAAAGGAGTCAACACCTGCATTCTGTAATTTGTCAAGGAATGAAATTGCCTTCATATCGTGGGATGAAAGAAGTGCGGAATGGTCGTCGTATTCCTCAACCTTGAGATATTCGTTGGGGCGGTTTCTTTCCACCAAGTAGTATTCCCAACGACAGGGCTGAGTACATTCACCACGGTTACCGCTTCTGCCGTTCATATATGATGAAATAAGGCATCTGCCTGAATATGCCATACACATAGCACCATGAACAAAAGCCTCGATTTCAAGCTCATCGGGGATTTTTGTGTGCATTTCAGCTATTTCGTCGATGGTCATTTCACGGGCAACAACAATTCTTGATGCACCTAATTCGTAGTAAGCCATAGCTGCCGAATAGTTGCAACAGTTTGCCTGTGTGCTTATATGCACTTCAAGTCGGGGCTCTGCCTGTTTTATAGCTCTTAAAGCACCTAAATCCGCAACAATTACCGCATCAACACCTAAAGCATAAAGATTTCTGGCGTATGCTTTGAGGGGTTCAATTTCGTTGTTTTTTGTGAAGCTATTGACTGTTACGTATAATTTTTTACCCAAAGCGTGAAGGTACTTGGCTGCGGTGTCAATTTCTTCTTCAGTAAAAGCGGATTTTTCGGCTCTTAACTGGAGAAGGGGACCACCTATATATACTGCATCTGCGCCAAATCTAGCGGCGGAAATAAGGCAGTTCATATCCCCTGCAGGGGCTAATAATTCGGGTTTTCTCATTGCATTTACCTCGCAAATATATTTCAACACATTATAATACACTAAATTGATATAAAAAACAAGGTGAAAACTCCCAAAAATGGATAATAATATACATTATAATGTCTTGATTTTTAAGAATATACTGTGATATAATAAACTGATTTATTTTAAACTCTCGTAGTGCGGTGAGTTTTTAAGGAGATGTTTTAGATGAAGTACGATGTTGCTGTAATCGGCGCAGGCGTTGTAGGTTCACTCATTACAAGGGAACTTTCAAGATACAACGTTAAAATTGCGCTTTTAGAAAGATGCAACGATTGTGCAATGGGTGCAACAAAAGCCAACAGTGCTATTGTACACGCGGGATTTGATGCAGTACCCGGAACACTTAAGGCAAAATTAAACGTCCGCGGTGTGGAACTTATGAAGGATTTCTGCCGTGAACTTAACGTTCCTTTAAAGAATAACGGTGCTATTGTTGTAGCATTCTCAGAGGGGGAGATACCCCACCTTGAAAAACTTCTTAAACGTGGCGAGGAAAACGGTGTACCCGGTCTTCGTATAATCGACAGAGAAGAATTAAAAGCAATTGAACCTAATATCGGTGATACTGCGGTTGCTGCACTTGTTGCTCCCACATCCTCAATTGTTTGTCCTTACGAGCTCACTATTGCAGGTGTTGAAAACGCAGTTACAAATGGTGCCGAGTTCATAAGAAATTGCGAAGTTAAAAATATAGAATTTTCCGATGATGAGTTTACCCTTACCACAACACAGGGTGAAATCAAAGCTACCTACGTGATTAATGCGGCAGGTGTTCATTCGGGCAAAATTGCAAATCTTATCGGTGACGATTCTATCGAAATAATTGTTCGTCATGGTGACTATTATCTTCTTGATAAGTCACAGGGTAGTCTTGCTAACTACACTATTTTCCAGTGTCCCACAGAAATGGGTAAGGGTGTTCTTGTATCACCCACAGTTGACGG
Source organism: Acutalibacteraceae bacterium (assembly GCA_045643685.1). Lineage (GTDB taxonomy): Bacteria > Bacillota > Clostridia > Oscillospirales > Acutalibacteraceae > DTU089. The sequence goes on along the minus strand of JAZRFO010000243.1, from coordinate 4,831 downwards.
CAACCTTATTGTAGGTCCTTCTGCTAACGATATTGATGATGGTGACGACGTAGCCACAACTCCCGATGGACTTAACGGTATTTATACCGCCGCAATCAAGAGTGTACCCGCAGTTTCATTAAGAAACGCTATTACATCCTTCAGTGGTAACAGAGCCCACCCTGTAACTGATGATTTTATTATCGGTTCATCAAAGGCTAACAAGAATTTCATCAATGCCGCAGGTATTGAGTCACCCGGTCTTTCATCATCACCCGCTATTGCAGAGATGATTGTGGATATTATGAACGCCCTTATGGGCGGTATGGAAAAGAAAGCGGATTTCAGTCCTGTTCGTCCTGTGCCTGTTCGTTTCCGTCACCTCAGCACTGAGGAAAGAGCAGAACTTATTAATAAAAATAAAGCCTACGGCAGAATTGTTTGCCGTTGCGAAACAATCACCGAAGGTGAAATTTTAGATGCTATTCACGCTCCTGCAGGTGCTCGTGACGTTGATGGTGTCAAGAGAAGAACGAGAGCCGGTATGGGTAGATGCCAGGGCGGTTTCTGCGGAAGCAAAGTTGTAGAAATACTCGCTCGTGAGTTGGGTGTTCCCATGAACGAAATTACAAAATTCGGCGGCGAATCAAAAATTATGTACGACAGAACAAAGTAAGGAGGTAGGACTTATGTTGAATTATGATTTGGTTGTAGTCGGCGGTGGTCCTGCCGGTATGGCTGCGGCTTTAAAAGCAAAAGAAGAAGGCGTTGAAAAAATCGTCATTCTTGAAAGAGCCGAAACTCTCGGCGGTATTCTTGAACAGTGTATTCACACAGGCTTCGGTCTTCACTATTTCGGTGAGGAGCTTTCAGGCCCCGAATACGCAGGCAGATTTATTGAACTTGTTGAGAAAACAGATATTGACGTTTTCACAGACACAATGGTTCTTAATATTTCCGATGATAACGTGGTTACTGCAGTAAATAATAATGAGGGTCTTATGCAGTTTAAGGCAATTGCGGTTGTTCTTGCTATGGGTTGCCGCGAAAGACCCCGTGGCGCACTTTCTATCGCAGGTTCAAGACCCGCAGGTATTATGACCGCAGGTACTGCACAGAAATATGTTAACATTGACGGCTATATGCCAGGTAAGAAGGTTGTTATCCTCGGTTCAGGTGATATCGGTCTTATTATGGCACGTCGTATGACCCTTGAAGGCGCAGAGGTTAAGGTTGTTTGTGAACTTATGCCTTACTCAGGCGGTCTTACAAGAAATATTGTACAGTGTCTTGATGACTTCGGTATTCCGTTAAGACTTAGTTGTACAGTTGTTAAAACCCACGGTAAGGACAGACTTGAGGGTGTTACAATCGCAAAGGTTGACGAAAGATTACAACCTATTCCCGGTACTGAGGAATACATCGAATGTGATACACTTCTTCTTTCCGTTGGTCTTATTCCCGAAAACGAGCTTTCCAAGGACGTGGGCGTTGAGCTTGATATGGTTACAAGCGGCCCCGTTGGTGACGAATACAGAGAAACACTTAAGCCCGGCATTTTTGCTTGCGGTAACGTTTTACAAGTGCATGACCTTGTTGACTACGTAACCGAGGAAAGCCAGATTGCCGGTAATGGTGCAGCGGACTACATTTTCGGTAAGAAAAAGGGCGGTACATTCATTAACACCAAGGGTGTTGACGGTGTACGTTATATCGTTCCCCAGAGAGTTAATATTCAGGGTGAAGAAAACCTTAAACTCTACTTCCGTGTAGGCCAGGTTTATATGGGTGCAAAGGTTGTTGTTGAATGCGACGGCGAAGTTCTTTCATCAAGAAAGAAAGTTAAACTTGCTCCCGGTGAAATGGAAAACGTAGTTATTACTACGGAAATGCTTAAGAAAATGAACGAAAACAGCGAAATTACAGTTCGCATTGAACAATAAGGAGTGGGAGAAATGAAAAAAAGTCTTATTTGTGTATCCTGCCCTTTGGGATGCCCCATTGAAGTTGAAATTGAAAACGGCGAAGTTGTTGCAGTTACAGGTAACACCTGTAAACGCGGTGATGCTTACGCACGTGCAGAAATCACAAACCCCGTAAGAAGCCTTACCACAAGCGTTAAGGTTGAAAACGGTGTTCATCCGGTTGTTCCGGTTAAATCCTCGGGTCCCGTACCTAAGGACAAAATGTTTGAGTGTATGAATGTCATAAACTCAGCTACAGTTAAAGCACCTGTTAAAATTGGTGACGTAGTTATCGAAAACATCCTTGACCTTGGTGTGGATATTGTGGCTACAAATTTTGACGCAGGTATCTGAAAAGCAAAGAAATAAAACCCGAAAGGATTTTTTATGAAACCCTATGAAATAGCCGCGGAGGTTAAACCCTCCGCAAGACAAGTTGAATGGCAGAAAACCGAGTTTTACGGTTTTATAAACTTTGGTCTTCCCACAGTTGTTAACAGGGAGTGGACTGACGGCAACGTTAATCCCTCCAACTTCTGTCCCGAGGAATTCAATGCAGAGGAATGGGTTACATTCTTCAAAGAATCAGGATTCAAGGGAATGGTGCTTAACGTAAAGCATCACGATGGCTTCTGTCTGTGGTATTCGGACTATACCGATTACTCCGTTGAAAGCTCAGTTAACTGGGAAGTAGAAACAAGGGATATTGTTGCACTTTTAAGCGAGGAATGTAAAAAGCAGGGCATAAAATTCGGTATTGCCATATCACCCCTTGACCGTCACGAGAAATCATACGGCAAAGGCGAGGAATACAATAATTATTTCAAAGCCCTTCTTCGTGAGGTGCTTACAAAATACGGTGATATTTTCTACGTCCGTTTTGACGGTGCCGCCGAGCCTGATAAGGACGGTAACGTACAGGAATATGACTGGCAGGGCTACTACGACGTTGTAAGAGAATGTCAGCCCGATGCAGTTATAGCAATGGTAGGCCCCGACGTGCGTTGGTACGGTAATGAATGGGGCGTTATACGTGAAAATGAGTGGAGCGTTGTGCCTGAAAGACACAGTATCTATAACGCATTAGAGCGTAGTAAGGAAGTTAAGAAAAAACGCTTATTTCAGAAGGACGAAAAGTTTGAAAGAGATTTAGGCTCACGTAAAGCTATTAAAAAAGAGAGTGAGTTTATCTGGTATCCTTGTGAAGTGTGTATTTCAATGCGTGACAGATGGTATTACCACAAGGACGATGAATATACCGCAAAAACCAAGGACAAGCTTCAGAAAATCTATCTTGACTCCGTAGGCAACAACTGTGGTCTTATGGTGGGCGTACCCCCTATGAAGAACGGTAAATTTGCCCAGATGGATTATCAGATTCTTAAGGCTTTCGGACTTGATTTAAGGAGAGCGTATACATACAAGGTTTCTCAGATAGGTGAAATTACCGCAAGCAGTACTCTTTCTCCCGAGTATGCAGCTTCAAACCTTTTTGATGAGGATGAAAGCAAAACCTGGCGACCTGCTTTAGACGATATGGAGCCCGAACTTACAATCACACTTTCCGAAAAGGATATGTTTGACAAGTTCGTTATGATGGAAAACATCGTAAACGGTCAGCACGTTGAAGGATATGAAGTGTATATTGACGAGGGAACTGGTAAATTTAAAAAGGTAGGCTCAGGCGGAATTATCGGCTATAAGAGAATACACAAAATTACCCCTGTTGAAGTTAAACGCGTGAAAATAAAAATTACTTCTTACAGAGGAAATCTTGAATTACAATCGGTTGTAATGTATTAATATGAAAAAAATTGCAATCTACGGCGGGTCCTTTGACCCACCTCACGAAGGTCATAAACTACTTGCAGAAAATCTTGCAAAAAGTTGCGGTGCCGAAAAGGTTTTAATAATTCCCACGGCAATGTCACCATTTAAAAGCACCTCGGGTGCCACATCTTCTCAAAGGTATGAGATGTGTGAACTCGCTTTTAATGAGCCGCTTTTTGAGGTGAGTGATATTGAAATTAACCGTGGTGGTAAAAGCTACACTATTGATACTGTAAATTCGGTTAAAGAGCTTTATCCTGATAGTGATTTATATCTGTTTATGGGTGATGATATGTTTTTGTCGTTCAATAAATGGTATAAATACGAGGAAATTGCGAGTAAGTGTAAACTTGTGGCGGCTTGCAGGACACGGGAACTTTCAGAACTCGAAAATATGAAGAATTTTGCTTGTGACGTACTTTGCTTAGGCGAGGGTAGAGTGATTTTCTGCGAGAGTGTGCCTGTTGAAATCAGTTCAACGACCATTCGTGAAAATGTAAAAAACAATTGTTTTGAATATATTAAGGCAGATGTTGCCGAATATATAAAAGCAAAGGGGTTGTATTTATGAATAATGAGCAGTATAAAGAAATTTTGCAGAAACGATTGAGTGAAAAACGATATATTCACTCCCTTAACGTTGCGGATTCTGCCAAAGAACTTGCGCTCATTTACGGTTGTGACCCCGAAAAGGCATATACTGTGGGACTTGTTCACGATTGTTGTAAGGACGAGCCCGCAGGGCTTCAATTATCGTACATACTTGAAAATAAAGTAGAACTTTCGGAGTATGAACTGGACGTTCCTAAACTTTACCACGCCATAAGCGGAAGTGTTTTTGCTAAAAAAGAGTTTGGTATTGATGACGAGGATATGCTCAACGCCATAAGATACCACACAACGGGCAGAAAGGGTATGTCACTTCTTGAAAAGGTAGTGTTCATAGCGGATTTTATCAGTGCCGAGCGTGATTACAACGGTGTTGATATTATGCGTGAAAAGGCGAAATGCAGTCTTGATGAAGCAATTGTTGAAGGTTTGGGATTTACTATTAAAGA
>JAZRFO010000242.1:0-8068 GCA_045643685.1 Acutalibacteraceae bacterium | reverse complement strand
TGATGAGAAAGCCTGAGCACCTGCCCATTCGTTCTGCATAATACCGAGGAAGTTAACCATCTGGTTGCAGAGTGTTGCAAGGTGACTTGCGGGAGCGGAAGTAATCTTACCGGGAACACCGCCGAGACCTTCCTGAATGAGCTGTTTCAAAGACCAACCTGCACAGTAACCTGTAAGCATTGAAAGGTCGTGAATATGAATATCTGCGTTACGGTGAGCATTGGCAATTTCTTCGTCATAAACTTCAGAGAGCCAGTAGTTAGCTGTGATTGCACCTGAGTTTGAAAGAATAAGACCACCAACAGAGTAAGTAACAGTTGAGTTTTCCTTTACACGCCAGTCAGTAACCTTAACGTAGCTGTCAACAAGCTCCTTATAGTCAAGGATTGTTGATTTCATATTACGGATTTTTTCACGCTGTTTTCTGTAAAGAATGTATGACTTTGCAACGTCTGCATAGCCTGCCTGAACAAGTACGGACTCAACGCTGTCCTGAACATCTTCAACCGCTACAAGATTGTTGCTGATTTTGGGTTCAAAGTTTGCAGTAACCTTGAGTGCAAGGAAATCAATAATATTGTCGTTGTACTGTTTGTTACATGCTTCAAAAGCCTGTCTGATAGCAATAGCGATTTTTTCAATGTTAAAATCTGCAATTTTGCCGTCACGTTTAATTACCTGATACATAACTTCTCCTTCTTTCGTTTTAAATATATTTGTATTATTGCTTAACTTATGTATACCTTCGGGCGGAATTACACAACCCGAAAAGGTGAGCGTATTGATAATAACAGATAAATATGCCCTTGTCAATACCAAAAACACAAGATATTGTGTTTGGTTTCAAAATGTTTTTTATCAAAGCACAAGATATTGTTTGGTTTTCGTTAAAATGTAGTAAATATGCATAGAATATCACACCCTCTTTTGTACACTTTTGCTTTTATGGTTGTATATGGTAGTTTACTCACCACTACATATTGTATTTCACACCACTACATATTGTGGTAAAAAAAGAGAACATCTCGTTTTACACAAGATGTTCTATAACATTTATTATATCATCATATATAACAATATCCGCTTTTTTGTCAAAAGGTGTGGATGATTTATTTACAAGAGCTATGGTTTCGCCCTTAAAATACCCGACGAATGATGCCGCGGGATAAACCGCCAGAGAGGTTCCGATTATTATAAGTAAATCCGCCTCTTTTATTGCGTTTATGGCACACACTACAATATTGTCATCAAGCCCTTCCTCATAAAGAACTACGTCGGGCTTTACTGTACCACCGCATTTTTCACATTTTGGTACACCCATACTTTTATATATATAATCTCCGTCATAAAATGCACCGCAATTCAAACACAAATTACGGTGAACACTGCCGTGAAGTTCGTATACATACGTACTCCCTGCCTCGGTATGAAGACCATCTATATTTTGAGTCACCACACTGACTTTTTTGCCCTGTTTTTCCAACTGAGCAAAATACAAATGGGCTTTGTTGGGCTTCGCCTCAGGGTACATCATTTTTGATTTATAAAAATCATAGAATAAATCCGTATGACTTACAAAAAATGTATGGGATATTATTTCCTCGGGAGAAAATCCACTTTTATCTGTTTCGCTGTAAAGACCTTCTGCAGAGCGAAAATCAGGAATACCCGAGGGGCAACTGATACCCGCGCCAGTAAAAACGCAAATTTTGGTAGCTTTTTCTATTGCCTCACGCAATTTTACTACACTCATATTACATACCTCTTAATTCAGTCTGAGGAATATATTTCTGTGCAACTTTTAACATTTCACGCATTTCATCCCTTGAAACGCCACGGCAATTGCCGTCAATGAGATTACCCGAATCCTCGAAATTCTGAAGAAAATATCTGGGTGCGCCCTGTATCCACTGAGCTAATTTTTCAATATCGGAAAGAGTATGAAAATCCGCAGTTACTGTTGTTCTGAATTCGTAATCCACACCACTGTTTTTGAGCAATTCAATGCTTTTTTCTATGGGAGTAACATCAAAATTTTCCACTCCTACGGTCACACCGTATTTTTCAGGACAGTTTTTAATATCCATTGCCACGTAATCCACAAGACCCAACTGAAGTATGCCCTCAAGTTTCTCAGGAAAACTACCGTTAGTGTCAAGCTTTACGGCAAAGCCCTTTTCTTTTATTTCATACAAAAAACGCTCAATATCCTTTTGTAACAAGGGTTCTCCACCTGTTACGGCAACACCGTCAAGGACATTTTTTCGTCTTTCAAGATGCTCAAAAATTTCTTCTTCAGTGTAGAAATCATCATCAAGCTCCGTTACAAGTAACGCGTTATGACAGAAGGGGCATCTGAAATTACAACCGCCCGTAAACACAGTACAAGCGGTTCTGCCCGGAAAATCAAGAACTGTAAGGGTTTGAAAACCTTTTATCAACATTTTTATCACCATAAAAATTATATATTCTTAAATTAAACAAGTCAACCTACTTTGCGATTTTTACGAAAATGTGTCAGTTTTTAACCAAAACACAATATTTATACAATATATATAATAATTTCTCTGTATTTTGTGTATTTACATTTTGAAATATCTGTGATATAATACAAGCACTAGTAGTGTACACTAATACATTTGGAGGAATCATTATGAGAACAAAAAAAGCAATTGCTGTTTTGCTTGCAGTAGTTATACTTGCAATTCCTTTTGCAGTTGTATCTTTCGCTGCACCTGCAATCGTTTCAGCACCCATCAAAACACAGTATACAGACTGTGAATATTTCAACCCTCAGGGTCTTGTTATCTTTGACGGCGAGAAAGAAGTTGCTTACTCACCCATCGATACAGACTTTGCTTTCTCACCCGCTCTTAACGAATACCTTACAGTAGGCGTTAACGCAGACGGCGAGGATCTGCTCACAAACACTGTTGAAGTTTACTACAAAAACAGATTCGTAGGCACAGTTGAAATCGAAGTAAGCCACGTACTTGGTGAAATTACTTTCCTTAGCGAAGCAGGTCATGGTCAATACTGCCTCGGTTGCGGTAAAGTTCACAATTACAGCGAACACAATATTCCCGAATATATCCCCAACGATGATGGTGGTCTCCTTCTTCCCCAGACCGAAACAGGTAAATGCCTCGACTGCCACGGTGAAGTTACTCGTAACATCCCCGGCTCAGAAGGCTTCCAGTTCATTTTCGGTGGCGAAATGACTGACCTTGAATCTACAATCATCGGTTATTTCTATATGATAGCAGTTTCACTTATCCAGGCTCTTGCCGGCATTCGCTAATCGGAGGTTATTAAAATGAAAAAATTACTTTCAGTTTTACTTGTAGCTGTTATGCTTTTCTCAAGCATCGGCTTAATTTCCGTTGTGGCTGTTGAGCCCACACCCGCTCTTTCCTATACCGTTACAGGTACTTACAATCTTGACTCAAAGACAGATGCACAGAAAGAACTTTTCAACCTTGATGTTATCATCGACTCATCAAAAATAGCTGCTCTTGATGGTGAATCAAAAGCTTACACATACGAGATTGACTCAATCGTTGCAAACGGCATTGACTACCTTACAGACCCCGACGCTTTCTTCGCAGCATTTGATGCAGAGGATTTCGCAGGTACAGTTCTTGAAGTTACATTCACAATTAACTTCGAAAGCGATAAGGTTTTTGGTACACTTGATTACACAGTTAACGTAACAGGCTTTATGGCTCCCCTTTCTGTCGGTCTTGGCCCTGTTGATGATGCATTAGCAAACGTTGCACTTCCCATCAACGTTACTTTCTCAGACAACGTATGGCAGTTCCCCGCACTTGATGAGATGGAAATTCTCCAGAGACCTACAAAGCAGGATTACAAAGATACTGAAAAATTTGAATTTGAAGGCACAGAAGTAGCAGTAAAAACAAAGGTTGCTACAAGCTACGTGGAAGTTCCCGATGCAACCGGTGCTCTTCACAGAGTTTACACCTACGAAGAGGGTTATTCAGGTCTTATTGAATACGGTCCCGAAACCGCTAATATGTTCACCGCTAATCCCTCAAAAGACGAAAAGCTCAACGTTAACGTAACTGAAGTTGTTGCTTACTTTGATGGCGTTGAACTTGCTAAATTACCTGTTAAGGTTGAGCACGCTTGGTCAAATGGTTACTCAAGCATCACAACAGATAAATACACAGAAGGCAAACCCGGTTACCACGCTATCGTTTGTGATGGTTGTGGCGAAGCACACGATGCTCAGCCCCACAATCCCTCACCCGTACTTGACGAGAACGGCGAACCCGTACTTGACAAAGATGGCGAAATAGTTTGCTGGACATTCAACAATGACCAGACATTCCTCAACAATGGTACTGAGTCTTCAATCTGCTCTGATTGCGGCGCTGTTCTTACAAGAGATACATTCAACACAGCAGACTATAACACAGACCTTGCTAACTACCACTTCATCCGTGTAATTCTTGATTACATCAACACTCTTCTCAGAATTATCAACGGTTCAGTTGGTTAATTAAACACTACACTACAATATTCGTGTTAACGAAACCCCTACGATTACTCGTAGGGGTTGTTTTTTGATAAAAAACAATGATGCAAAATGAAACGGTGTATCCGAGAAATCGGATACACCGTATTTTTCTTATATGTAATTATTCTTCTATTTCAAAAAACTGTTCCGCGGCGGATGATTCAATTGCCTCAACGCCCTTAAGCTTTTTGTTTATAATTTCATTTCGCTTCTGTGCTTCGTCTAGGGATTTTCCTGCCTCATCGATTTTCTTTCTTGCTTTTTCAAGGGTTACACCAAATGTTTCATATTGGGACTTGGCAACTGAAAGAAGCTTTCTGACCTCGTCCGCTTTCTCATTTATCGCCATAGCCTTAAAGCCCATTGCAAAGGAATTAAGAAGGGCGGTAATTGTAGAAGGTCCTGCAACCATAACATTCTGTGCTTGTAACTTTTCTGCTATGCCTGTTTTGGAAGAAGCAATCTCCGCATACAAACCTTCAGTCGCAAGGTAAAGCACCGCAAAAGGCGTTGTCTGAGGCACACAGATATATTTTTTAATATCCTTTGCCTCTGCAAGAACTCTGTCCTCAAGGGCTTTTCGCGCAACTCTTAAAGCATCGGGGTCCGCGTTATCTGCCGCTTCACATACTCTTACATAATCCTCAAGAGGGAACTTGGAGTCGATGGGAAGATAAACATCCTCCCCTTTTTTATCATTGTTGGGGAAACGGATTGCAAATTCAACCCTTTCCGCATTGTTTTTGGGTGAGTAGTTTTTAACGTAAAGACCCGGAATTGTCTGGTCAAGAATTGCTTCGAGCTGAACTTCTGCCCAGGTACCCCTCGCCTTAACGTTGGTAAGAACTCTATTAAGAGAAGTTACATTTGTGGTAACACCCTGAGAAAGTTCTTTCATTTCGCCCAAGGATTTATAAACGTTTTCAAGCTGCTCGGAAACGGTTTTAAATGAGGAATTGAGCCTTGTGGTAAGGGTTGACGTAAGTTTTTCGTCAACAGTAACACGCATTTCTTCAAGCTTCTTTTCGTTGCTTTCCTGCATACGTATAATTGACTCGTTAACTACCCTCGCCTGTTTTTCGGAACTCTGTGCATTTTGCTCCTGAATGGATTTAAGGGAAGCACCGATTTTTTCCGTAAGATCAATTCTGCTCTGATAATTTTCCTTGAGCATATCGTTTAATTTGTTTTCAATTTTACCGAGAGCCGCCGTGGTATCATCCCGTGACTCCTTTGAAGAACGAGCCATTTCCTCTCGGTTGCGGCGAAATTCTTCGTAAATAGCGTCATTATTATTGTTTTTCTTTAACGAAAGCACCAGTATAATACACACTATACTGAGCACTACCGTTAAAGCACCGAATAATACAATTAAAATTTCAGTAATCATTTTTTATTTCTCCCAATCGCGAGAACGTTCAACTGCCTTGTGCCAACCTTTAAGTGAAGCTTCACGGGTGGCATTATCTATTGAAGGAACGAAAATACGGTCAACTTCGCGAACATGCTCGATTTCGTCAAAGTCCTTCCAGAAACCAACTGCAAGACCCGCCATATACGCGGCACCAAGAGCCGTAGTTTCAACTAATTTGGGACGGTTAACCTTTGACGAAGTAAGGTTTGCCTGAATCTGCAACATAATGTTACTTACGGAGGCACCGCCGTCAACACGCAATTCACTCATCATAATATTACTGTCCTTTGTCATTGCATCGACAAGGTCAGTAACCTGATAAGCGATGCTTTCAAGAACTACTCTTGCAAAATGAGCACGGTTAACACCACGGGTAAGACCCACAATACATCCTCTTGCGTACATATCCCAATAAGGAGCTCCAAGACCTGTAAATGCAGGCACAAGGTAAATACCGTTAGCGTCACTTACACTTTCTGCAAGGAAATCGCATTCGCTGGGCTCTGCAATAAGTCTTAATTCATCACGAAGCCATTTAATAACTGAACCTGCGTTAAAGGCACTACCTTCAAGGTCGTATGTAATTTTACCGTTGATACCCCACGCAATACCTTCAATAAGGTTATTTTTGGAATGGATACGCTTGTCGCCTGTATTCATAAGAAGGAAACAACCTGTACCATAAGTATTTTTTGCCTGACCTTCATTGAAACAAGCCTGACCGAAAAGAGCCGCTTGCTGGTCACCGATAGCACCTGAAATTGGAATTCCTGCAAGGGATTTAAGTCCCGGTACATCTTCGCTAACGTAACCATAAACCGAACTACATTCACGTACTTCAGGAAGGATATTCATAGGAATACCCAACTCGCTACAGAGTTTTTCATCCCAACAAAGATTTTCAATATCAAAAAGCATTGTACGGGCGGCATTACTGTAATCGGTAATGTGCGCCTGTTTACCAGTAAGATTCCATATAAGGCCCCCCTGAAGGGGACCAAAAAGAAGTCTGTTTTCCGATGCAAGTGTTCTTGCCTCCGGAACGTTATCAAGAATCCACTTGATTTTTGTAGCACTGAAATAAGCGTCAATCAAAAGACCTGTACGTTCTTTAACGTATTCTTCAAGTCCCTTTGCCTTTAAATCCTCGCAAATGGAAGCAGTTCTTCTGCACTGCCACACAATTGCATTATAAACCGGTTTGCCCGTTTCTTTATCCCAGAGAATTGTTGTTTCACGTTGGTTTGTAATACCGATTGCGGCAATTTCCTCAGGGTCAATACCGCCGTTAAAAAGCGCCGAGGAAACTGAACGCAACTGTGAATCAAGTATTTCATAAGGATTATGCTCAACCCAACCTGAACTAGGATATATCTGTTCAAACTCATACTGACCCTTGGCAACAATTTCACCTTTTTTATTGAAAACTATAGTTCTTGATGATGTAGTACCCTGGTCAAGAGCGAGAACGTATTTTTTCATAAACTGACACTCCTTTTACCATTGGAAATCGTCATAAGTTACTGTAACCTTTGTAGTATATCTGAGACCTGTAAGCTCCGCAGAAAGAATTGAGCTTACACCGAAGCTTGACTGAGCAAGATACAAGTCTGTTTCGTAAGTAGTTGTATAGGAAACCACGTTACCTGCCGTATCAAAAACAAGAGTAAGAACCGCATTTTTAACAGTTTTTGTCTTAGCGTCTTCGGCGGTATTACTGTCAAACACGTTGGCAAGAACATTATCAGCCTTTTCATTGATAAGGTCAGTATTAAATGCCTTTGCGTATGCGGTCTGACTGAGGTTGTCAAATTCACCATCGGGAAGGGCAACCTTTATTGTAAAATAGCCTTCGGCATCGCTTGTAACTTCAATACCGCAAACGTCGTCGGCAGTAAGTTTTGAAACATAGTCCTCGCTTTCAACGGACATTGCGTTATAAGAGTTGTCGCCTTTAACTATAATTTGTGCTGCTTCGGGCTCAGACTCGGAGACAATCATATCCCTTATCATCTGAGCAACACTTTCAGCAGAGTTACCGAATTCTATACCTACAAGGCTAACATTCTTAATGGTGAAGTTGCTTATATCGGATGTTTCGCTACGGGTAA
>JAZRFO010000241.1:0-11033 GCA_045643685.1 Acutalibacteraceae bacterium | reverse complement strand
AGTCAAGAAGCTTTTCGGTTCTTTCACCCTCATAAGAAAGATTTTTAAAAGCTATGAATTTCAGTGTTTCACCGCCGTGAATTTCTTTGCCCATTTTCTTCCATTTGTAATGTTTTTTACCTTTGTCGTCAATTGCATAGGCGAACATATCGGTACCTTTGACAACACTCCATTCGTTATTGAAATATTCTTTCAAATCCGTAGCTCGTTTGAACTGAATTTCTGATTCTTCGGTGTTGCCTCTGATTTTAAGAATGTTGGCATAAGACAAAATTGCCTGATACATTGCCGCAATGCTGTCGGCGGCTTCAGCAGCATTGAAGCCTCTTTCGTTATAAGTGGCAGATATTTCAAATATATTACCTTTACCTTCAGGAATGCCGTTCTTTTCTTTGAGCACTGTGCCGTCAAGATTATCAATGAAAACCGTCAAGGATTTTTCTATGAAGTTAAATATTACATCGTCCTCCACATACCTTTTGTCGCCCGTAAGAAGATAAAGACTGTATGCCTTTTCGCAAAGTTCAAACTGTGCTGTTATCTCACGGACAAACCTTTTATAGTTGGGAGTATCCATATAGTAAACACTGCCGTCAAAGTTGAATGCCCAGGGTGCAAACCATCCTGTTTTTTCACTTGCATTACTTACGAAGGTATAATACATATTAAAAATTTCTTCTTTAAGACCTACATAGTATGCACCTGATGCCTGATGGGCTAAATCACGGATATAGTAAGCTGTGCGGTCAAAGTAACCGGCCCAGAATGCGGGTTTATAGTCCTGTGGCTGAGCCCACGGCTCTGTGGGAGTTTTAATTGTTTTGCCGTCAGGTCCGTACCATTTGTTGCCTTCGCCCTTGTTGATATCACCGCTTTTAGTACCGGTCACAACAAAAGTCTTAGTTTTATTCACCGCCCATTCAAATGCATTTTCAAGAAATTTGTTGCTGCTTTGAAGCTTCATATTTATCTAACTTCCTTTAATTTTTATTTTTTGATAAAAAATGCTCTGCAAACATCATTTAAGGTTTGAATTCATAGTACAAGAATATCATAAATGCTTTTTCTTTTTCAAATTCTTATTTGTCGTATTTATTTTATCACACCGAAGCTACAATTTTCAATGTGTCGAAGAAGAATGGGATATATTTATGGAAAACTATAATGAATAGTAGTGAAAAAACTATTGTTCACTTGTGAGACGTACTGCCAAAAACAAATAATTAATTTTTTAACTTGCATACAAAATAACTCTATGCTATAATAACCGCAGTTTTTTGTTAGGAGATTATTATGAAAGAAATGTTTTTAGATTATGTCCAAGGTATAATTGCTGAGCCGATTGGTTCTATTTTTGTTTTTCTTGGTATGGGTGCAATTATCGCATCGTACTTGTTGAAGGGTAAGAGTATGAAGGTTATTCTCATCCTTGCTTTTCTCAGTAACGCTTTTGTTGCTATCGGTTACCTTTTACAGGGGCAGGGTATTAACGGTGCTGCATCTTGCCTTACAGGTGCGATTTTCTCCATTATCAACTTCCTGTTTGATAGTAAAAATAAAGAGGTTCCTCGTCCGTTGGTGGCGTTTTACGGCTTAGCCTTTATTGGTGTCAATATTGCGGTTAACTTCAAAAATATGGTCAGTTTTGAGGGCGGGTTCAGCCTTGTACCCATTCAGATTGTTCTTTGTGTTCTTGCAATTTTAGGATGCCTTGCTTTTGTAATGTGTATTGGTCAGAAAAACGGTGCTAAATATCGTTTTTGGAATATTATGAATATGCTTATGTGGTGTACATATGATGTTATTTCAGGTAACTATGTCGTTCTCATTACACACCTTATACAGATGGGCTTTGCGGTTGTTGGTATGATAATCCACGACAGAAAAGCAAAAAAATAATATAGCAAAATTACAGAAACCCGTAAACCTTGATGTGGTTACGGGTTTCTGGTTTTTTATTGTTAAATATTGTAGTATTCTTTAAGTTTGTTGATTTCCTTATCACCGAAAGCACCTTCGAAGATGAATAAATCGTCAATATTGAATATCTGTTCAATTTCGTTGTTATATGTACCTAAACCATCATTTCCCACAGTAAAGGGAAGGTTGTCAAGGTCGGTAATATATTGGGGTTCAATCTCCGTTTCGTGACATAAGGTGAAGTTATAATAAGTCTGCACCTTGCGATTTTCCTTGTCAACAACAAACAGACCGTGCACCCAACCTGTGGAAATTTCAGCAGGGAAGGGTGTTACAAAATCAAAATCATCGTCACCGCACCCGATGTTTAAAGCTGTGTTTGAACGTCTTAATGCCAGAAGCACACCTTTAGTGCAACGTCTGCCACTCCAGTTTTTATTACCCAATATTGCAGGTTCATCGATTAACTGACGGTCAATTTTTATCCATACGGCTATTGTGAAGCTCTCTTTGCCGAGTTTAACACTATCATATACAAGGTGTCCGCAATTGCCTAACTCGCCTCTGGCGCCTCGTACACCCTCAGAATAGAATTTAACCGTTCCGTGTTGAATGGCGTTGTGTTTACCTGTAATATCATTGAAATCGTTATCAAAGAATAAGGCGAGTTTAATTTTTTCTTCGGGGATAAAGGCAGTTAAACCTTTTTCTGAACGATAGTCGGGAGTAGGCTTGGCCTCAGGGTTATAGGGCTTTCCTTCAATTTTTATATATTCACCGGTATAGTCGGGGAATATACCTTTTGGAACCTGTGAACAAAAGCCCTTTATATCGTAGGCTGGAACATCAATTCCCATTGCGTAGAGGATTATTGCGTAAAGGTCAACGGTACGCATATTTTCTACGGTTGATTTTTCTATACCTTTACCCCTTGCGCCAAAGAAGATATATTTTTCTGTATCCATATATCCGCCGTGGCTTCTTTCGTATCCGCCGTGGTCGGAGATAACTATAAAGAGAGTTTCGTCAATAATTCCTGCTTCTTCATAAGCCTTGAAAATACGACCCGTCTGTTCGTCTTCATAAGTGATTTTTTCAAGATGCTCTTTACTGCCGTAGCCGTGTCGGTGACCTGCACCGTCGGTTTCATCAAAGTGAACGAATAAAAATTTCGGTTTATTATTAACGCACTCAATTATCTTGTCGGTAAGTTCTTTATCATTGCCGTTTGTGTATTTTTTCACTTCAATATCGTGCTCAATAAGACCGATGTTTATAGGGTTCCAGTTGCAATATGAAGCGAGATTTGCATCAGGGAAAGCCTGTTTAATTCTTTTGAATAAGGATGGTAAAACCTCGTCTTTGTGTTCATGGTGACCTATAACGCTATTAGTAAGACCATGTACAATTGGTTCTGCACCAAGAAGCATTGATCCCCAGTTTTCGGCGCTTATTGTAGGGTCCATAGAAAGACCGTAGTTTGTAATCGCACCATTTTCAAATATTTTATCAAGATTTGGTGTAAGCGCTTGCATATTAAAATTGCCGATACCGTCAATACCAATTACGGCAACATATTTGTAAATTGTTCTTTTTTTCATAATACCACCTATAGCTCAAGATATTCTTTTACTGATTCGAGTTTTTGTTTGCAGTCTTCGATGCCGAGGTCGTACATTTCCTGTAGTTTTTCTTTGTTTCTTTCCAATGTGCCTACTTTTAAATCTTTAGAAGGTCTTATGACGAATACTTTGTTTTCCTCCTCTAATTTATCTACGTATTCGCATTGCTCGGTGTAAAAAGGGTTTCGGTATTTCAGAACCTTTGCAAATTTCGGGTATTTATGGTAAACAACCTTAGCAAAAGGAATTTTCATTTGGGGTCTGAAATCCTTTGTTTTTGTAAGGACGACTATGATTTTGTCATATCCCATTTCCAAAAAATGCTTTACGGGAATACTGTCTACAACACCACCATCAAGATAGGGGGTACCGTCAACATAAACAGGCTTTGATAAAAACGGGAGTGAGCCTGAGGCTCTGAGGTACTCGACGCAGTTATTGTCATATAAGTCATTAATGTTCTTGTATTCTGCAAGACCTGTTTTCAGGTTAGTTACAACGGCAAAAAACTCAGTCTTAGAGTTGTGATATGTATCCGCATCCATTACGTCGAGCTCGTAGGGAATTTCCCTAAAATAGAAGTCTTTATTCATCACGTTGCCTGTTTTTAAAAAGGATTTTAATCCAAGTCGTTCGCTATTGGCACTGTAATTGAGATTATAACGTAAAATCCTGCCGATTTGCTTTGCTTTATAATTGGTGCCGAATAACGCACCTGAAGAAACCCCTGCGGCAACATCGGTTTCAATTTTGTTTTGTACTAAGACGTCTATTACACCGGCGGTGTATAGTGCTTTCATACCGCCGCCTTCAAGAATAAGTGCTGTTTTCAATTTCTCTTCCTCTGTTTTATGTGATAATGTAACCTTTATTTTAAATCCTGGGGATAAATTATACCCGTCATTTTACGAATTTCATCCATTTGTTTTGCAATGAAAAGTGATTGCTCAAAGGTGTTAACAGGGCTTTCGGTTAAGCCATTGTTGATACATTCACAAGCGTGAATAATCTGTTCTTCAAAACCATTGCCCATATAGGGACAAGAATACTCAGTTTCTTCACCGTCATATATTTTGATTTTTATTTTTTGCGGAGCGTAGCAACGGTCAAGCT
Organism: Acutalibacteraceae bacterium; assembly: GCA_045643685.1. Lineage (GTDB taxonomy): Bacteria > Bacillota > Clostridia > Oscillospirales > Acutalibacteraceae > DTU089. The sequence goes on along the minus strand of JAZRFO010000241.1, from coordinate 6,378 downwards.
GGGCATAACCCTTTGTACCGTAAAGGAAACCGCCACCGTTTTTTCTCAGTAAAACTGCGCTTGAAAGGTCTGCTATTGCACCATTTTTATATTTAATCAAAGTGCAAAGGTGACTGTCAACGCCGTTGAAGTTTTCTGCCTCTGCGCTTATACGTTCAACATCATTTCCAAGATACCAGCTTGAAAAATATAAGCAATAGCAGCCAACATCAAGAAGCGAACCGCCACCATTTTCAACCTTTAATGCGTGGTGGTCCATTTCGTCCTCGTCAAAGGCATAGCAGAATTTACCCTCGGCACCCTTGAGGTCGCCTAAAATACCGCTTTCGGCAATTTGGAGTAATTTCAAAGTACCCGGTACAAAACGTGCCCACATACCTTCCATTAGAAATACGTTGTTCTTTCGTGAAGCATCAATCATTTCCTGAACTTCACGTGCATTTACTGCTAAAGGCTTTTCAGAAAGGATGTGTTTGCCGTAATTCATAAACATTATTGCATTTTCTGCGTGACCCGAGTGAGGTACTGAAACGTAAACTGCATCAATTACGTCGGACTTTGCCATATTTTCATAGCCTTCGAATCTATAGGGTATATTAAATTCATCGGCAAATTTATTTGCATTATCAATGCTTCGGGATGCAACTGCAGTAAGCTTTGCATTTGGTACGTTTTTGATAGCGTTTGCAAATCTGTGAGCTATATTACCGGGACCCACAATTCCAAAACGGATTTGATTCATTTAATCACAACCTTAAGAAAATTGTAGAAATGTATCACATTTTGTCGTAAAGATAATTTAGTATAACATATATAAAATTCTGGTTCAATATATAAATCTGTTAAAATTTATGTTATAATATTTCAAATTTATTTGTTTCTTTATTTTCAGAGGTGTTTTATGGATATAATTACAGCTATGTATGAGCGTAATTCCGTCAGGCGTTATACTGACGAGCCCTTAAGGGCAGATGATGTTGAGAAAATCAACGGAGAAATTGAAAAAATTAATGCAGAAAGTGGTTTGCGTTTTATTCTTGTTACTAACGAGCCCGAGGCTTTTACAGGTAAAATGGCAAGTTATGGTCATTTCAGCGGTTGTACGGATTACATTGTTTGTATCGGTCATAAGCATAGAGATGAAGATATTGGCTATTTCGGTGAAAAGCTTGTGCTTTTTTGTCAGTCAATAGGTGTTAACTCCTGTTGGGTAGCCCTTACTTATAGTAAAGGTAAAGTGAAATTCACACTTAACAAAGGTGAAAAGTTCTATATTGTCATTTCACTCGGATATGGTATTCATCAGGGCAGACCACATAAAAACAAGCCCATTGAGAGTCTGTGTAAATGTAATGGTGAAATGCCACAATGGTTTAAAAACGCTATGGACGGTGCTTTGACGGCGCCAACTGCCATTAATCAACAGAAATTTCACTTTGAATTAATTGGTGATAAAAAAGTGAAAGCTAAGGCTCTTCTTGGTCCGTATTCAAAAATGGATTTAGGTATTGTTAAATACCATTTCGAGTTAGGTTCTGGTGATTATGATTTCGAGTGGGTGTAATAATTTGATACGTATTATGTTTGTCTGCCACGGCAATATCTGCCGTAGCCCCATGGCAGAGTTTGTTTTTAAGGATTTAATTTATAAAAAGGGTATTAGTGATAAGTTTTTTGTTTTGTCATCTGCCACAAGCACTGAGGAAATATGGAATGGTGTGGGTAATCCCGTTTATCCTCCTGCTAAACGTGTTTTGAACGCTCACGGAATAAACTGTGATGGTAAAAGGGCGGTACAGTTAAAAAGTACCGACTACGATAATTTTGATTATTTTATCGGTATGGATGGAGCAAATATCCGTAATATGAATAGAATATTAATGGGCGACCCCGACAATAAAATTTATAAATTACTTACCTTTGCGGGGCGTTCGGATGATGTGGCTGACCCTTGGTACACAGGTGATTTTGACACCACCTATAATGATGTGCTTGAAGGGTGCAGGGCTTTACTTGAATATATTTTAAATAACAATTGATGGTGGTTTTATGAAAATAGTTTTACTCACCGCTATTGGTGTTGGCGGAGCCACGATGTTTGGCTCTGTTATCGGATTTATTTTCAAAAAGATTTCACATAAATTTAGCGATATAGTACTTTCGTTTGCTGCGGGTGTTATGCTTGCGGCTGCGGTATTGGGATTAATAATTCCCTCTGTTGAATATGGTGGGAAATTCGGTATAATTATTACAGTTATCGGTGTTTTTTGCGGTGCGGTTTGTCTTAACCTGATTGACAAGCTTGTCCCTCATATGCACAAAATCGTGGGCATAGATTCAGAAAAACATAAAGGAAACGAAAATCTTAATAAGGTTCTGCTCTTTGTAATGGCTATTGCAATCCATAATCTGCCCGAGGGGATTGCAGCAGGTGTTGGTTTTGGCGGTGGTGATACAAGTGAAGCCTTGCTTATTGCAGGTGGTATTGCTTTGCAGAATAACCCCGAGGGTATGGTAATTATAGGGCCGATGTTAGCTGCAGGTGTATCATCGAAAAGGACATTTATCTGCGCTATGGCAACGGGTCTTGTTGAGGTTATGGGTACATTACTCGGCTATTTTGCGGTAAGCTTAGCCTCATTTATATTACCCTTTGCACTTGCTTTTGCAGGTGGCACAATGCTTTATGTAGTAAGCGATGAAATTATACCCGAAACCCATTCTCACGGAAGTGAAAGAGGGGCAACTTATGCCTTATTGGTGGGCTTTTGTGTAATGCTCGTATCTGATGTTTTGTTGGGATAGGTGATTTTTATTAAATACAAGGAAGTTAAAAAAGGTGTTTTTATTGAACGTCCCAACAGGTTTATTGCGAAAGCGCTTGTTGACGGCAATGAAGAAACCGTCCACGTTAAAAATACTGGCAGATGTAAAGAATTACTCGTAGCTGGCGCGACAGTTTACCTTAGTGTTGCTCAGAATCCTTTAAGAAAAACTAAGTTTGACTTAATCGGCGTTGATAAGGTAACCAATAGGGGTATTCTTAAAGTTAATATGGACTCGCAGATACCAAACGATGTGGTTGAAGAATGGCTTAAGCAGGGGAATCTTTTCTCGGAAAAAGCTATAATCAAACGTGAGGTGTTTTACGGTAAATCACGTTTCGATTTTTATATTCAGGATAATGACAGAAGGATTTTTCTTGAAGTTAAGGGCGTGACACTTGAAAATGATGGTGTTGCCAGTTTTCCTGACGCACCCACTGAAAGAGGAATTAAGCATATAAACGAACTTGTTGAGTGTCTTAAAGAAGGGTATGAAGCATATATTCTTTTTGTTATACAGATGAAGAATATTGATTACTTCACACCTAATTATGCTACTCACCCTCAGTTCGGTCAGGCTTTGAAAACTGCACAGGAAAATGGTGTTAAAATCCTGGCTTATGACTGTATTGTTGCTGATGACAATATAGTGCTTGCTAAAGAAATTAAGGTTATTTTATAAACAAAAACGGATGTGAAAATATGGCTAAAAAATTACATTTACTTTGTAACGCTCATCTTGACCCTGTGTGGCAATGGGAGTGGGAGGAGGGTGCCGCAGAGGCCCTTTCAACCTTCCGTATTGCCGCGCAATTTTGTGAGGAGTATGACAGTTTTGTGTTCTGTCACAATGAGGCGTTATTGTACAAGTGGGTTGAGGAGTTTGACCCCCAATTATTTGCTCATATTCAGGAGCTTGTAAAGAAGGGTAAATGGCACATAATAGGCGGTTGGCACTTGCAACCCGACTGTAATATGCCTTCCGGTGAAGCCCTTGTAAGGCAGATAATGAGTGGCAGAAAGTATTTCAAAGAAAAGTTCGGTGTTGTTCCCACAGTTGCTTTTAACGCGGACCCCTTCGGTCATAGCCGTGGACTTGTGCAGATTATGAAAAAAAGTGGGTATGACGGCTACTTATTTATGCGTCCGAGTCCCGCCTTTATCCAATTGCCATCTAATGATTTTACTTGGAAGGGTTACGACGGCTCCGATATTACCGCAGTCAGAATGAGGGGCGGATATAATTCTGCAAAGGGTCGCGCAACTGAGAAGATTTTAAGACTTATTGATGCTTGTCCAGAGGATGATTTTTACTTGTGCCTTTGGGGAATTGGTAACCACGGTGGTGGACCTTCAAAAAAGGACCTTGACGATATTGCCGTGCTTATAAAAGAGCAGAAGAAAATGGGGGTTGAGGTGTTACATTCAACCGAGGAAGCCTATTTTAACGAGCTTCGTGAGAAAAAGGAACTTCCCGTCTTTGATAAAAGTCTTAACCCTTGGGCGCCCGGTTGCTACACAAGTCAGATTCGTGTAAAACAGAAATACAGGCTTGCAGAAAACACGTATTTTCTTACTGAGTCAATGTGTTCTCACGCATCCGCTTTAGGTTTAATGAAATACCCCGAGGGTAAACTTGCTGAGGCGATTTATGACATAATCACAGTGCAGTTTCACGATATGTTGCCCGGTTCATCCATTCAACCTGCGGAGGAAATGTGCATAAGAATGCTTGACCACGCTATTGAAATTCTTTCCCGAATCAAGGCTCAGGCATTCTTCCTCTTGGCTTCAGGGCAGAAAAAAGCACCCGAGGACAAAATCCCCGTGTTCATTTATAACCCTTATCCCTATGAAGTAAAGGGGGATTTTACGGCAGAATTTATGCTTTGGGACCAAGTGCGTGACTTCGTGTTTATGAAGCCCCAAATCTTCAACGAAAAGGGTGAAAAATGCCCCACCCAATGCGAGAAAGAGTACAGTACAATTCCCATTGAGTGGAGTAAGAGAGTTGTTTTCAATGCAACTCTTGAGCCAATGAAGCTTAACAGATTTGAATGTGAATTTGAAAGAGTACCCGAAAGACCTGAAAAAATCTGCAGGGAAACCGACACTCATTTTGAGTTTGAGAGCAAGGATTTAAGCGTAAAAATCAATAAAAACACAGGCTTTGTTGACTCAGTTATAAAAAATGGCAGCGAATACGTTAAAGAGGGCGCTTTCGCTCTTGAGGTGTGGAACGACAACTCTGACCCTTGGTATATGGAGGAAACTGCCTGGTTCGAAAAATTGGGTGAATTTAAACTCCTTGAAGACAGTGAGGCTCAAGCCTTCTGTAACACACACGAACCCATAAAGGGTGTTCATATTATTGAGCATGGCGATGTAAGAACAGTTTTTGAGGCAGTTTTCGCCTATAATAAATCCAACGCAATTGTAAAGTATATTCTTTCAAATGATGGTAGCTTCAAGTTGGATATCCGCGTCAATTGGAGCGAAAAAGAGAAACTTATAAAACTTAAGGTTCCTGCTTCTTTTGGTGCTTGTGAGTGTATTGGTGAACATCCATACGGCAGAGAAGTTCTTAAAAATGGCCTCGAGGAAAACGTTTCACAGAAATATATTGCATTCTGCGACCACCACAAGGCAATACTTGGGGTTAATAACGGTGTTTACGGCTCGTCATTTGACGAGAAAAATGGCGAATTACATATTACTCTTATGCGTTCACCCTCGTATTGCGCACATCCCGTTGACGACAGGGTTGTTATGCCACAGGACAGAGCGATGCCATATATTGAACAGGGCGAAAGAGATTTTTCCTTTGAATTTTGTTTCGGTGAAAAGACGGAAATTCTTAATAATGCATCAAGAATTGCTCAACATTTTAACGTTGCGCCAATGGTTCTGTCGTTTTATCCAACAGGTGTGGGAGAATTACCATCGTCACCAATAAGCATTAAAGATAATGATGTTATCAATATAACCGCATTTAAAAAGGCGGAGAATACAGATGATTACATTATCCGTCTGTTTAACCCCACAGAGGATAAACAGAAGGCAACTCTTTCTTACTTTAATAATTCAATTAAAGTTGAGTTCAATGGGTTTGAAATCAAAACATTTAAATGCAATGTTGAGAGTATTTCTGAAACTCAGTTAATGGAAGATATTATATAAAAAAGCAGACTTTCGGTTTTTACTCCGAAAGTCTGTTTTATTATTTTATTATAAAAGTTGTAATTGAATTACCCTTTAAAGTGTAGTCGAAGGTGCCGTTATCAAAATCAAACGAGGGGGGCTCTGCCCAGTTTTCACCGTCTTTAAGATTTCCTGAGGTGCGGATAACTTCTACTGTACCCGAAGTCTTTTTGAATTCATTAAAATCAATTGATTTAATAATATCTTTCTTTTTACTGTTCACGCAAACGAGGGTAATTCTACCTGTTTTGTTGTCAAATGCTCCGAGGGTGTAAGGGTCAATATGAATAATGGTGTCGCCGGGTCTTATATACCTTGTGAACTGACCGAAGCCATAGTATTTCTTTGAAAG
>JAZRFO010000240.1:0-2441 GCA_045643685.1 Acutalibacteraceae bacterium | reverse complement strand
AATCTCAATAAGGCGGTTAATCTGCTTGTATTTGTCATACATAGCCTTTACAACCTTGCCCTCTTTTGTGAAAATACCCATATCCACAAGTGGTTCAATTACCTTGCCCTCTTGTAAAATATATTGCTTTTGTCAGTTGTGCTCCACAGGGGCGACGGTCTGATTACCTGTGTTTTTGGCTTTGTAAAAAACCTTGCCCTTTTTGGTAACCATTATGGAAAATTCTTTGTTTTCCGACCAGGCATTGAATTGTAGATAAGTATTTTCAATTAAATCAATACATCTTTGCGCAATCTTTTCGGCAGGGATGTTTTCGTGAAAAACCTGCTTTTCGGTATATTTTCCAACCTGATAAGAGTTACTCATTTTTGCAATTGTGATTTTTTTGTACTCACAATTTTTGTGGGCAGGTTTACTTATAACTGCCTTGACTATGTCATTTTCAAATATTTTTAAAATATATTCATTTATTTCCGGCATAATTGCCTCCGATTTTAAAATGTAAATTCTGCTTTTTCACCCTTGGCGAATTGCATTTTTATAACGTCGCCATCGGTTTCGTAAGATTTACTGCTTATGGGTGATGATGTGCGGGAATTAAGTTTTAAGGCTAATTCGCGGTTCGCGTCAGCATAAACTGTTGCCTTTGTGAGTTTGCCATTTTCCCATTCAATATCAAAGGTGAAACCGCCCCTTGCTTTTACACCCTTGATGGAGCCTTTGTTCCATTCCTCGGGTAAAGCGGGTAAAAGTTCTACAATTCTGTTGTCGGGTGTACCTAAATGGCTCTGGATAAGCATTTCGGTAATACCTGCCACACCGCCGAAGTTTCCGTCAATCTGGAAGGGAGGATGAATGTCAAACAGATTGTTTGCGGTACATTTTTTAAGAAGATACTTAAGGTGGTTAAGGGAGTTTTCGCTATCCTTAAGACGAGTGTAGAAGCAAATTGTCCAGGCTCTTGACCAACCTGTTGAACCACCACCGTTTTCAATTCTTCTACGAATTGTTCTTTTTGCCGCCTCGTATATTTCGGGGTCGCTTTCGTTAATCTGGTCGGCAGGGAAAAGACCAAAAAGGTGGGAAATATGTCTGTGGCCGGGATCTGTTTCCTCATAATCCTTAATCCATTCACGGATTGTGCCGTAGCGTTCGCTTATTTCCATAGGCGGAAGTTTTGCCAAAACGTCAAAAAGGGTTTTGGTGAAATCCTCATCAATGCCAAGGATTTTACAAGCGTGAGCCGTGCGTGTGAAAAGGGCGTAAATAATCTGATAATCTATTGTTGCACCCTCGGTGAACATACTTTCCTGTTTTTCACCGTTGGCATCAATATAGTAGAATTCATTTTCGGGAGAGTTGGAGGGTGAGGTTATAAGTTCACCCTTTTCATTCTCGGTTAAATAATCCTGCACAAATTCACAGGAGCCCTTTAAAATGGGGTAAATTTCTTTAAGATATTCAGTTGAGTTTGTGTATTCGTAATGCTCCCAAAGATTAAGGCAAAGCCAGGGACCTGCCATGGGGAAGAAACCGCAGTCAACACTATCGTGTACACCTGTTCTGCCGAAAGCGTCGGTGGTGTGGTTAATAACCCAACCTCTTGCGCCGAAAAGCTCTTTTGCAGTTTCGGAACCGAAATTACTTATCATTTTCATAAAATGTATGAATGGTGCGGTGGTTTCGGAAAGGTTGGCGTTTTCTGCGGGCCAGTAGTTCATCTGTAAATTAATATTGGTGTGGAAGTCACTTCCCCAAGGGGGATTGAAATCGTGACACCATATACCCTGTAAGTTGGCAGGAAGACGGGCATTTTTACCCGAACTTTCTATAAGTAAATATCTGCCAAAATTATAGTAAAGAGCGAATAAATCCGGGTCATATTCATCCCAACGGAGTTCCTTTAACCTTTGGTTTGTGGGAAGAGAGCTAAATTCACTTTCGGGGAGTGTGAACTCAACATTATTAAACCACTTTTGGTGGTCGGAAATGTGCTTTTCTTTAATATCTTCGTAATCCGCGTTACAGAAACTTTCGATTGTAGCATTTAATCTGCTCTTGAAATCAACAGTTTCATCAATGTCGAAATTTTCTATATTGTAGTTTGTTTCAAATGCGGAATAGACAATGAGATATGTAGCATCTGTTACGGTAATTGTACTGTGGTCGGCGGTAAGTTCACCGTCGGTTTTAACGCGGAGCTTCGCGCCAAAGCTCATACCTTCACCACCCTCGCCGTAGTAGTGATGGGGACAGTAGGTGACTCTGCCGTTCATAATAATTGTATCACTATCAATGCAGGAACTGTAAGCATCCTGTTTTCTTTTAATGCTTACGTTACAGGAGAAGGGCTTACCATCGGTTTCAACCTTGTAAACAAAGCCGTCAAACTCTTCACTTATAAAGCATTCGCTTTTGTAGTTTGCTTTGCTTTTTGTCCA
>JAZRFO010000239.1:0-5188 GCA_045643685.1 Acutalibacteraceae bacterium | reverse complement strand
TAGTCAGTATTGGGTTCATTCATAGGTGACACGCAATACACGTTTATGTTAAGTTTATTGTTTATATACTCGGTAACGTGGGCAATGTACTCGGCAAAATCCGTATAACATTCATCTTTAAGGTTGTTGTCGTTTGGGTTGGTGTTTCCGCTTGTACAACCGCTTTCGGTCATAAAGTAGGGCGGGGAGTTTGAAAAAACCTCCACAAGTGCATTTTCACCCGCACTTTTGTATGCTGCCGAAAGCACGTTTAACTGATTTTTGTCCGCGGTGTAGTCGTAGATATATTCGTTTTTCTCTTTATCAAAATAAAGCCAACCCGGTATCATTGAGTCCGTTCTCTTTATATGCTTGTGTGTTGGGTCATCACCGCCACCAATATTGTAACGCATAATGTTCAGGTTAAGACCCTTGTCGCTAAAGAAAAGCTCTGCGCTCTTTTCAGTTAATTCGGGTGAGTATCCGATTCGGTGAGCCCACCAACAAAGGCTTGTACCCCAACCCTCAAAGTAACCGTTATTGGTTTTTGAAACATTTTTCAACTCTAATTTTATGGTGTTTTTCAAAACAATCACCTCTTAAATTGATTTTAGTATTATTTAGAAAAATAATCAAGTTTAAAGCAACAGTAAAATTACCCTTAAGTGAATAAAATAAAGGAACAGTACTCCGAAAGGACTACTGTTCCTGTTTTTTAGAATATTAAGAATGATTATTCTGCCTTTTTGCCGTCAAGGAATTTATAAACGAGGGCAGCAAGAACACCACCAACTAAGGGAGCAACGATGAAAACCCAAACGGTTGAAAGAGCGTCACCGCCAACGAAAAGGGCGGGACCGAAGCTTCTCGCGGGGTTAACGGAAGTGCCTGTGAAGGAAATACCGAGAATATGTACGAGTGTAAGAGTCAAACCGATTACGATACCTGCAACACCTGAGTTTGAAACCTTTGAGGTAACACCGAGGATAGCAAGAACGAATACGAAGGTAAGGATAACTTCAATAATGATTGAGGGAAGAATTTCGCCGTTGTAAAGTGCGTTTGCACCAAGACCGCTCTCTTTACCAACAAAACCCATTAATGCGGCGGCGCCTGCAATGGAACCTGCAAACTGAGCAACAACATAACCGATAAAATCTTTAATACCCAACTTACCGCTTACAAGCATTGCAATTGAAACTGCAGGATTAATGTGGCAACCTGATACATTACCGATTGAGTAAGCCATTGCAACAATTACTAGACCAAAAGCAAGGGCGGTAAGAAGGTAGCCTGTGCCGTTTTCTGCGGAACAACCTACAACTGCAGCTGTACCGCAAGCAAAGAATACCAATACAAATGAACCGATAAACTCTGCAACGTATTTTTTTACTGATTGCATAAAAAAACCTCCTTTAATTTAAGTATTTCTACTTGTTTTTATTATGAAACTTTATATGGAAAATGTCAATAAAAAAATGATAGTACGAAACTTATCCGTACTATCATACTGGCGCAGACGGTGGGATTCGATGGGCTCTGCCCATCGTTCGCTATGCGAACACCCGATTATGTTCGGCTTCGCCGAGGGGGTTCGAATCCCACTTCGGTTTAAATAGAAAAATAGCAGTACGAAAATAAATCGTAGTACTATTTTGGCGCAGACGGTGGGATTCGAACCCACGGGGGATTTCTCCCTAACGCATTTCGAGTGCGCCCCGTTATGACCACTTCGATACGTCTGCATAAATATTAACTTCTTTAAAGTGGATTTTCTAATAAGGTTTGTGTCCGGGGAACCCCGTTATGTCCTGTTGCGGTGCCAAAAATTGTTTGCTCGTTGCTCACTTCGCACAATTTTGACCGCTGCCACTCCTTATTGCTCGCTTTATCTGCCACAGGCAGCGCTCGCAAACGTCCCCACTTCGATACGTCTGCAAATATTACTCGTACATTCTATCAAAACAGTTTTTTGATGTCAAGTAACATTTTATGTTTTTTACTATTATTGTATATATTACAATATGTTTACAGATTTATTGTTAAGTTGACAATTATGCTGTTTAGTGCTAATATTACTTTGATAAAGTGCGGTATTATATGTATCAGAATTTAGCTTTTAATTCGCTTAATACTCGCTTTTCTATCCTTGACACATACGAACGGGAAATTCCCATTTCCTTGGCAACTTCCTTTTGAGTTAATGGGGTTTCACCATCAAGACCGTAGCGTTTTACTAAGATTAATTTATCCCTGTTTTCGGGCATTTCCTTTAAAAACACCACGAGTTTTTTCAATTTGTTTTTTGTGTCAATATCATCGACTATTGTGTCGTCAATTGCGATTATATCCATAAGGGTCAGGGGGTTACCCTCGTTGTCTGTGTCTATCGGGTCACTGAAGGACATTTCCTGCGACAGCTTCTTCGCATTGCGGAAGTACATCAGTATTTCGTTTTCGATACACCTTGCACAGTAGGTGGCGAGTCGTGTACCTTTTTCGGGCTTGAAGCTGTTTATTCCTTTAATCAGTCCTATGGTGCCTATGGATATCAGGTCATCCTGTTCACTGTAGTTTGAGTAGTATTTTTTAATAATATGTGCCACAAGGCGGAGGTTGTGTTCTATAAGCTTTTTACGAGCTTCTTCGCTACCTTCACTAAGTTCCCTGAGTGCCTGTTCTTCTTCCTTTTTACTTAAGGGCTTTGGGAAGGAGTCAGCGTCCGTCACATGTAAAATAAAAAACAGTAAATTACTAAGTAAATTCAATAAATCCAAAAAATCACCTCGGTTAAGAATATTATTTTCCTGAGTTGATTTTGCAAGTCCTTTTGTAAAAGAGAGGTTTTTATGAAAAAAATTGAGCAATTCCGCACAACGGTGCGTGTCAGTGCAATCACATTATTCAGCCTTATTTCAACAGGTATTTACTACCTTGTATGGAGCGTTGCTTACAACCCTGTGTTTGAGCATCCCTACCACGGCAAAGGTCAGATTTTCATAGTTGTGCTTTATTTTGCCGTGCTTATGGTTTCCAGCTTCATCCTCGGTGTTATGCGAATAGATGAACTGAGGCGAAGTGAGATAATGTTCTATGGGCTTATTGCTTTAGCCTTTACCAACGGTATCGCTTATACACAGATTTGTCTTGTTACGGCGGAAATTGCCAACGTTATGGGAATGCTTTATATATTCCTGTTTGAGGCTCTTGCGTTAATTATCTGGACATTCATTTCTTCGGTTTTTGTTCACGCGCTTAATCCTCCCGAAAAGCTTCTTATAATTTATGGTAGCCACCTTGCAACAGAAATTGTTTATAAAATGAGTAAGCTTGAGGACCGTTACGTTATCTGTGAGTCTGCAAGTGTTGACGAAGGCTTCGAAAATCTTACAAAACACATTGATAAATTTGAGAGCATTATTATTTGTGACGTTCCTGCAAGACTCAGAAATGACTTGTTGAAATATTCATATCAGCATAATAAGAGTATTTATGTAATTCCCAAAATTTCCGATATTGTTATTCGTAGTGCTTCGGAAATCACTTATTTCGATTCACCCATTGCAAAATGTTCCGCAACAGGTCTTACTGTTGAGGAAAGAATTGTCAAAAGAATTTTTGACGTTGTTTGTTCGGGTCTTGCACTTGTTGTTCTGTCGCCCTTGTTCCTTGTGGTGGCACTTGCTATTAAGCTTTATGACGGTGGTCCCGTGTTCTACAAGCAAAGACGTGCAACCAGGGATTTAAAGGAGTTTGATATCCTTAAATTCAGAAGTATGGTTGTGGACGCTGAGAAAAACGGACCTCAACCCGCCGTTGATAACGACAAGCGTATAACACCCATCGGTAAGGTAATAAGAGCCCTCAGAATTGACGAATTGCCCCAGATTATCAACATCCTTAAGGGTGAAATGTCAATCGTAGGACCCCGACCCGAGCGTATTGAACACGTTGAGAAATACTCCGAGGAAATTCCTGAGTTTGTGTGCAGATACAAGGTTAAAGGCGGTCTTACAGGTTATGCACAGGTTTTTGGTAAATACAATACTTCTGCATACAATAAATTAAAAATGGACCTTATTTACATTCAGAACTATTCATTAGCACTTGATTTGAAATTGATATTAATGACTGTTAAAATCCTTTTCAAAAAAGAAAGCACCGAGGGTTTTAAGGTCACAGGAAAGAAAGATAATAAATGAATCTTTACTATATGATACTTGCAGGGGGTATAGGCTCCCGAATGAAATCACCCGAGCTTCCCAAACAGTACATCAAGGTTTGTAACGAGCCTATTATTGTACGTACTGTAAGGAATTTTGAGGATTTCGGCGCGTTCCGCGGTGGGGTTATCTGTTGCCCCGTTGAGTGGATTGAATACACAAAAGCCTTACTTCTCGAATATGGCATTACTTCGGACTCCGTTTCCGTAATACCGGGCGGTAAAAATCGTAATAATTCTGTAAAAAACGGTTGCCGTTTCCTTAATGAGAAATTCAACGTAGGCGAAAAAGATATTGTCCTTACTCACGATGCTGTAAGACCCTTCATTGATTCGCGTATTATAAAGGATAACATCAACGCCGCATCCGAATATGGTGCCGCCAATACTGTTATGCCTGTTTATGATTCGATAATCAGGAGTTCAACAGGGGATTTCTTTAACGAACATCTTAAGAGAAGTGAGCTTTTCAGAGTTCAGACACCCCAGTCTTTCAGATTGAGTGAACTTTCAAATCTTATGAATTCATTATCCGAAACCGAGCTTGAAAGCTATACCGACGTGGCTTCAATTTTTGCCGACAGAGGTTACAGAGTAAAGCTTGTTGAGGGTGATGACTCTAACATCAAAATCACTACACCATTTGACTTGGCTGTGGCGGATACAATTGTTAAAAACAGACCTTAACTAAGGTATTCTTCTATAGTTTTGTTGACTTCTTCGTAATTTACCGTTATACCATCCTTTATAAGCTCAACGTCACGTTCGGGAAGGCTCATGGTAAATACGTCAAATACTTTAATTGGTGTGGGATTGTCCTTTTCAAAAAGGGCTATTCTTCCGTGATAATCCGAAAGAATATATATATCTTCCTGAATTTCAGTTGTTTTCGGTGTCTGGGATGTGGCTTTTACTCTGTTGTTTAAGCTAACCCCGAACAATGCCAACCCCATACACGTTATTAAAGTTATTAATAGAAAATGCTTT
>JAZRFO010000238.1:0-3741 GCA_045643685.1 Acutalibacteraceae bacterium | reverse complement strand
GCCGGTATAGGTCTCAACTACGTTATTTCCTATATGTCACAGAAAGTGGATGAGACTCTTTTATCTAAACTTTCTGATGATGAAAAACGCATACACGATTACCTTAAAGACAACTGCAAATTCATAAAGCAAGATAAGATTATTTCAGATTTAGGGTTGACCGATAATTCAGTTTTAGAGAAACTTGTTAAAAAAGGTATTCTTGTTACCAATGTGGATGCAAAGCGTAAAACAGGGGACTTAACTATAAAAAATGTTCGTCTGTGCATAAGCGAAACAGAGGTTGAGGAAATTTTACCTCATTTGACTGTTAAACAAAAAAGCGTTTTGTCACTTCTTCGTGATATTGGCGGCGCCTCGGTTAAAGAGGTCTGCTATTTTACGGGAGTTACACAGGCGGTAATAACCACCCTTATAAAAAAAGGCTTTGTGGAAATATTTGACAGCGAACTTTACAGAAAACCTAAGTATGATTTAAAGGGAGAAAGAGCACCGTCCCCCGAACTTACATCAATACAGAACAAAGCCTATGAGGAATTACTTTCTTCATATAAAAGCGGCAAAGGTTCCGCTACACTTCTTTATGGTGTAACGGGTAGCGGTAAAACTCAGGTTTTCCTCAAACTCATTGAACAGGTTGTTGCTGACGGCAAGGGCGTTATTGTAATGGTGCCCGAAATTGCCCTTACCCCACAGACTTTGGGTATATTTTATTCCCATTTCGGTGACAGTATCGCAGTTTTTCATAGTGCTCTTTCCGCAGGTGAACGTATTGACGAGTGGAAACGTGTTAAAAATGGTGATGCCAAAATTGCTATAGGTACACGCTCGGCAGTTTTTGCACCCTTCGAAAATCTCGGTCTTATTGTTATGGATGAGGAACAGGAGCACACTTATAAATCCGAAATGTCACCCAGGTATCACGCACGTGATATTGCTAAATTCAGGTGTGTTTATCATAAGGCTCTTCTTGTTTTAGCCTCAGCTACACCATCAATTGAAACCTATACAAATGCCCTTAACGGCAGATATGGTTTTGTAAAACTTGATAAACGGTACGGAAAAGCGGTTTTACCACAGGTTGTTACCATTGATATTTCCGGTAACAAGGGAGCTATAAGTAACGAGTTATATACGGCTATTGAGGAATGTCTTGAAAAGAAACAACAAGCCATACTTCTTATGAATAGACGAGGGTTTAATACATTTGCCTCGTGTACCGCTTGTAAGACGGTTTTAACCTGTCCAAATTGCAGTATATCACTTACATACCATAGCGCAAACAAGCGTCTTATGTGCCATTATTGTGGTCATTCACGCTCTTATACGGATATTTGTCCCGAATGTGGTGAGAAATCTGTGACGTATGCGGGCTTCGGTACTCAGAAAATTGAGGATGAACTTGCCGATATTTTCCCCAATGCACGAATTCTTCGTATGGATGCAGATACTACTATGGCAAGGTACTCTTATCAGGAAAAACTTACCGCCTTTGCAAATGGCGAGTACGACATTCTTTTAGGCACTCAGATGGTTGCAAAAGGCCTCGATTTCCCTCAGGTTACTCTTGTCGGTATAATTTCTATTGACCAACAACTTTACAACGACGATTTCAGGAGTAGTGAAAAAGCCTTCGATTTACTTACTCAGGTTATAGGTAGGTCGGGTAGGGGCGAGTGTGAGGGTAAAGCCTATATACAGACAGTACTTCCTGATAACGATATTATTGAACTTTCTGCAGCACAGGATTACGAAAGTTTTTATAAAACCGAAAGCATTATAAGAAAGAGTATGGTTTATCCGCCATATTGTGATATCTGTACCATCACTTTCACAAGTGAGCAGAATAATAAGGCGTACACAGGTTCAAAGGCATTTTTTGAAATGCTCAAAAATGCCGTAAGCGTTGATTACAGTGATGTTAAAATCAATGTTTTAGGACCTATTCAACCACGAGTGGGTAAAATAAGTAATAAATACAGATATGTTTTAACAATTAAATGTAAAAATAACAAGCGGTTCCGCAGTATGATGTCGGACTTGCTTATACAGTATATGCGGACTTCACAAAATAGTGGAGTTACCGCAGTAATTGATATCAATTAGGAGTTAATTATGGCTATCAGAAACATAAGGGTTGATGATGACCCCATTCTCAGAAAAACGTCCCGTCCCGTAACGGATTTTAATGACAGACTTTTTGATTTGTTGGACGATATGAAGGATACTTTATATAAATCAGGTGGTGTTGGTCTTGCAGCACCTCAGGTAGGCGTTTTAAGACGTGTAGTGGTAATGGATGTCAGTGAAGACAGAAGTGACTATATCGAGCTTATAAACCCTGAAATTACAAGTATTGAGGGTACACAGACAGGTACCGAGGGTTGTCTTTCACTTCCCGGACTTTACGGCACTGTTACAAGACCGATGATTGTAAAGGTTAAAGCACAGAACCGCGAGGGTAAATGGTGCTTATATAAAGGCGAGGGCTTGAAGGCTCGTTGCTTCTGCCACGAACTTGACCACCTTGACGGAGTTTTATATAAAGATAAGCTTGACGAAGGCGAGTGTCTTTACAGAGCGGATGCAGAATAAAATTTATCGGTGATTAATATGAAAATAGTTTATATGGGTACGCCCGATTTTGCGGTTTTGCCCTTAAAGGCTCTTATTGAGAATGATTATGACGTGGTAGGTGTTTTTACTCAACCTGACAAGCCCGTGGGCAGAAAGGCGATTTTAACACCACCGCCTGTTAAAAAACTTGCCCTTGAGAATAATATCCCTGTTTTTCAACCCAATTCGCTTAAAAATGGTGAGGGTGTAAAAATTCTTGAAGAATTAAATCCTGATGTGGTTATTGTTGTTGCCTACGGCAAAATTTTACCCAAGGATTTTCTTGAGTATCCCCAATATGGTTGTATTAATATCCATGGTTCTCTTTTGCCTAAGTACAGAGGTGCCGCACCTATTCAGCGATGTGTTCTCGATGGTGAAAAACTCGCAGGTGTTACATCTATGCAGATGGATGTAGGGCTTGATACAGGTGATATGCTTCTTAAAACTGTTACAGAAATCGGTGAAAACGAAACCTCGGGAGAACTTTTTGACAGACTCGCGGTAATGGGTGCCGATTTGCTTATTGAAACCCTTGTTGCTCTTGAAAAAGGTGAACTTAAACCTGAAAAACAGGATGATTCACAAAGCTCTTATGCTTCAATGCTCGATAAAACAATGTCACCTGTTGATTGGACTGAATCTGCACGTGAGGTTCACAATCACATTCGTGGTCTTGACCCGTGGCCCGTAGCACAGACGGTGCTTGAAGGTAAAAACCTTAAATTATTCAGTTCCGAACTTGTTGAAAACGAGGGTAGCGGACTTCCCGGTAGTGTTAAAATCACTAAAAAAGGTCTTGTAGTATATTGCGGCGATGGTAACCCTGTTTTTATTAAAGAGGTTCAGTATGAAGGCAAAAAAAGAATGTCAGCCGCAGACTTTTTCAGGGGACATCCTGTTGCTGACGGCACTGTTCTCGGACGGTAATTTTATTGAATTCAAATTTTGTTAATAAAAAGTTTCTCATTATTTAATCTTTGCGGTATAGAATAATATAAAAATCTAAAAACGGAGATGTCTTTATGGGCGAATTTATAAGTGGTTATATACCGTTTTATTATGGTTTCTTCGATTACTATTATGTTATTTTGGTTTTACCCGTTATTTTAGCTTCGTTAGGTG
>JAZRFO010000237.1:0-11923 GCA_045643685.1 Acutalibacteraceae bacterium | reverse complement strand
TATCTCCTAACTGCTTAATAAAGTTTTTATGATATGCATTGCCATAATACGGCAATTATACATTTTCATTATACACCAATAGGAAAGAAAATGCAATTATTTTACAAAATATCTTTATATATAACACCTTCACCGTACTTTTGATAAAATTTTTGGTGCTACTTATAGTGCTATTTTAACTGTTTTAATCTCCCATGGATGGAAATCAAGAGTATTATCTGCAATATCCTTTGTATTTTCTCCAAGTAAATTCGTTTCGGCGGTAAGAGTGCCGTAAGAAGTTGTGAGTTTCGCAGAAGATGAGTTGTCGGAATAGTTACACAAACGAGCTAAAATATAATCCTTTTCGGGATAAAGGGCAGTAAGAATAATTTCTTTGTTGTCCGACTGAATATTGAATGGTTCAAAATCCTTTGCATTGCCTTTGCCTTCGGGAATAACTTCTGCAACAGGGGGCAGAGCGTAGGCAAGGGCATTTTTGTGAAGAAGAACGTTGCTCATTTCACCATCAAAGGTGAAGATGGCAAATTCGTTTTCAAATTCGCCCTCAAGAATACGTGTACCGCACATATATTCATTGGAGTAAATAAGGGGAATGCGCAGGTTGTTTCCTGTGAGCGCACAACCCATACAACCTTTGTTGAATACTGCAAGACCCTGTTCCTCATCTTTTACGCTGAGCCAGTAAATGCCGTGGTAATATGTGGTAGCATTAAAGGATTCCTCGGGTGAAACTTCCGTATCAATGAGAATATCGTCATTGGGATACCAATATTTTTCGGTTTTTCTCAAAGCGCCGTTCCATTCAGAGATTGCGTAGGGCAAATCGCGGAACATTCTGCGGTCATTTTTAAGGTTAAGGTTAAGATTAAGGCAAAGCTTATCCTCGTGGTGATGGCCGTTAAGAGTAAGGGGCACGGGTCTTCCCTGAGTGACGTCGGTTCTGCCGATAAGGTCGTTATTAATGGTGGTTTTGGTTTTACAGTCAATTCTTTTTGATTTGCCCGTAAACTTCATTGTGAGTTCAAAGGGTACGCTACCGATAGTGCCTTTGTAAAAGGCTTCGGCACCAAGGTCGGAAAGTTTAACTTCCCAAATACCCTCTGAAACAGAGTCTTTGCCGTTGATATTACCTGTGAAAATATTTTCCTTTTTATTATCAACAATAACCTTGTTTTTCGCGATGTCTTTGATGTATTCTATACCACTACCTGTAAATTTGATTTCATAGCAGGGAGTAGTAAGCACAGAAATTTTTTCGTCAAATTTATAAAGTGTTTCGGGTTTGTTTTCTACATTTTTAAGTGTGAATTGTTTAAATCCGAAGGGTTTGACCTGAGCGTGAAGTGAAAGTATCTTTTTACCCGATTTTTCAATGATTTCACACTCTGCAGGGGTATCACCCTCAAAGGCGTAAAATTCATCCTCAAGTGGAATTTCAATCCATTCATCCACAGGGAAGGAGTGGTGGTTTATAACAAGCACCGAGGGAGCATCTTCTCTTGCAAAGTTCTTGGAAATGAAGCTTAAAGCACCCGCTTTTACTTCTTTTGAGTTTTTCAAAGACTCGGGTATAAATCTTCTCGAAAGGTCAAGAAGTCCGCAGATTGTAACGTCGTGATGCTCTGCGGCAAGAATATATTTCCAGGCTTCAACACTTTTTTCTTCGTAGGATGTATCACCTAAAAGGCGTGAAAATGCATTGAGCTTTTCTGAAATTACCGCGTTCACTTCACCTTCACGGCAGCCGTTGAAAATCTCGTTACCGCAATATCCCCAGGGCATCTGCACATGGAAGTCGTTGTCACAGGTGTCGTACTCGTCAACAGGCTCACCAAAAAGGGCAGGGATGTCCTCTAAAAGTACGTATTCATAGTTTTCTTTTTTCTGGGTGTGGGCAATTATTTCCTCAATAGGTTGTGTAAGGTCATCATACCTTGAGGCGAGTAAGGGCGAGTATTTTTCGTACATTTTCTCGAAATCTTCAAGGGAGTAAAGCTCGGAATCTACTGGCCAACGTGAAAGAATCCAGTTATCCACCGTAGTACAGTTATAACCTCTGCCCTGAGTGTCGTAGGTTGGCACTGAGGGTATTTCGGTGCCGTCCTTACCAATCCATTTGC
This sequence comes from Acutalibacteraceae bacterium, assembly GCA_045643685.1. Classification (GTDB taxonomy): domain Bacteria; phylum Bacillota; class Clostridia; order Oscillospirales; family Acutalibacteraceae; genus DTU089. Next base: position 9,800 of record JAZRFO010000237.1, on the reverse strand, counting down.
CCCAGGCACTGTCGTAGGTTTTGGGGTAGCCGTAGCCCATAACGTGTGAACGCAATATAGCAGCTTTGTAACCGCATTGAGAAATAAGCTGAGGGGTCTGATTATGCAGAGCAAACTCGGAAATAGCGTAAACATCGGGTGTGACGTTAAAATAATCAAGGTTTGTTCTTACGGCATAAAGAAGCTGACGAGCGTTGGACTCGTCGTTTATGGTAAGGGCAAGGGGTTGGCCATAGGTGGTAGCACCAAGACCAACTCTGTCAGGATATTTTTCAAGAAGTTTGCCGATTAAAGCAACAACTTCGTAATCACAACGTGAAAATTCATCAAAGGTAAAGGACTCGTAGTCAAGACCGATACGCAAGGTGGGGTATTTTTCAAGCCAATCAAACATTTTTAAAAGGCGAGGCTTTACTTCGTCCTTCCAAAGAACGTATCCGCCGTGGTCATAGGTTAAAATATAAAGTTTTTTGTCGTTCATAAACCCAACTCCATATAAAATATTAACTTGATTATACAATTATGTACTACTATTATTCAATTACGAAAATGCATAAAATTTATGGGTGTAATTTGTGTAAAATAAAGGGAAGAAAAACCCCGCTAAACTTAGCGGGGTAAAGGGTTATTTGTTGCAATCTTTATTTATTTCCGAAAGATAACCTGCAGTAATGACACCTGAGGGTAGGGCAATAATTGCAATGCCGAAAACAGAAGATATCATTGTTACTATTCTGCCGATGGTGGATATGGGATAGATGTCGCCATATCCGACAGTGGTCAGGGAAATTGTAGCCCAGTAAACGGCATCAAAGAAATTTTTAAAGGATTCGGGTTCTACATTATATATAATTAAAGCTGAAACAAAAATGTAACCAACAGCCAGTGTTGCTACTGCAGATAAAACTTTTTTCTGCTTTTTAAAAACATTTATAATAATTTCAAAACTTTTGGAATACCTGAGAAATTTAAGGGTGCGAAGAACCTTTAAAGCACGCAACAATCTGAAAATTTTGAATAACTACAAACCCTTATGTAGAATAGTCACTGAAGGAAGGATTGATAACATGACAATTATTGCCATGGGTGTAAAGGGATACAAAAGGAATGACCAGCCTGATTTTTTCAGTTTGTAGTCCGCTGTTATCAATCTTAAAATATAATCAACAATAAAAACTGCTACTGTAACATAATCAATGTATTCAAAAACAATATATGTTTGTTTAAAAGCGAGAGGAACAATACTTGAGATAATGGAGATAAGCATTATAATGTCATAAGCGTCGTTTATTTTGTCCGATTTGTCGGTTGCGATAATATCATAAATTTTCTTTCTCATGTTTTCACCTCGAAAAAAGTATATACAAAACAAAAAGGATTTTCAAGTAAATTTATATTGATATTGTTACACCGTATAAAATGTGATATTATTTAGTCAGGAAAAGGGAGATGATAATATGCGATATATTGCGGACCACGATTTTCATATTCATTCAACCATTTCGCCCTGTTGTCACGATGAAAATCAGACCCCTGAGGCTATATTGAACTACGCGAAAGAAAATAACCTTAAAAAGATTTGCCTTACAAATCACCTTTGGGATGAAAAGGTGAAAAGTGAAGCCGAATGGCACGACGGACAGAGATTTTGTTGCCTTTCTTCAGTTCTGCCCTTGCCGAAAGATAGTGATGTTGATTTTTTATTCGGTGCCGAAATTGATATGGATTACAACTTCCTTTTAGGCGTCAGTCCCGAAAGATATGACATATTTGATTTTATGGTAATATCCACGACCCATTTGCACCTTCCGGGGAATACGGTCAGAACAAAAATACAAACTCCCGAGGAAGCAGCAGAGCATTGGGTGACACGCTTCAGGGAATTACTCAAAAAAGACCTTCCGTGGCACAAAACAGGTATTGCACATCTGACCTGTGGTCATATTTTTAAAGGCAGAACACCCGAGGTTATCCCCCTTATTGATGATGAAACTTTGTACGAGCTTTTCTCTGACTCATCCCGAAAAGGAATGGGTATAGAGCTTAATACAAAAACCATTTTCACATCCGAAGAAGAAAAGAATATTTTGTTAAGACCCTATTACATTGCCAAGGACTGCGGTTGCAAATTCTACTTAGGTAGCGATTCTCATAAAAACGAAGCACTCAAAGGTGCAAAAGAAAATTTTGAAAGAATAATCACCCTCTTGGATTTAAAAGAAACCGATAAGTTTATAATATAAAATAAAAACATCGTAAGCCTGTGCCTACGATGTTTTTTGTTGAATTATTAATGAGATGAGTAAGGAGTAAAAAAGGGACCAAAACTGCAAAAAATAAAATTCAACATACTACCTGACTTTATTTCGAGTTGACTATTTACATTTTAATACTCTTTGATATAATAAAATCAGGTGAACCAATCACCTGATTTTATTGTCATAGGAGTAAATGAATATGTCAAAATTAAGAGTCGCACTTATCGGCAACGGCGGTATCTGCCGTGGATGCCATGTGGAAAATTATTACGAAGATAACAGGGTAGAGGTTGTAGCCTTCTGCGATATTATTGAAGAACGAGCAATTGAGCTTAGGGATAAATACTACCCCGATGCAGCAGTATATACGGACTACAAAGAGCTTCTTAAAGACGAGAGCATTGATGCTGTGGATATTTGCACACCCAACTACCTTCATTCCATAATTGCGGTTGATGCCTTCAAGGCAGGCAAACACGTTTTGTGTGAAAAGCCCGATGCCATTGACGTTACTGAAGTTCTTAAAATGAAAAATGCCGCTGATGAGGCAGGCAAGGTACTTATGGTTATCAGAAACAACCGTTTTGCTACAGCATCACAGTATGCAAAGAAATTTGTTGAAGACGGAAGAATGGGTGAAATCTATTGCGGTCGTTGCGGTTGGCAAAGACGCAGGGGCATCCCCGGCAAAGGCGGATGGTTCACAACAAAGGAGCAGTCCGGTGGCGGACCCCTTATTGACCTTGGCGTTCATATGATAGACCTTGCGGTGTGGCTTATGGGCAACCCCACTCCCGTTGCGGTAAGTGCAAGCGCTTACACAAAATTTGCCGACAACGATACAAGCGATTCAGAAAATTCTAAATTCGGTGATGCAAAAGCTCAGGGCACTTTTGACGTTGAGGACCTTGCAATGGGTATGATTCGTTTTGATAATGGTGCTGTTTTGCAGATAGAATTCAGTTGGGCATCAAACATCAAAGAAGAAACCCGTTATGTTGAGCTCCGAGGAACAAAAGCAGGTCTTAAGTGGGAAGAAAACGAAGTGGAATTCTTCACCGAGGAAGATGGTCAGCTTCTTGATATTATCCCTAAAGGCAAAATGGATACAAACGGCCACAAGAAAAACATCTGCAATTTTATCGACGTTCTTACCGAGGGCGCAGAACCCGTTTTCAAGCCTTCTCAGGGTGTTGATATGATAAAAATCCTTTGTGCAATATATGAGTCCGCAAAACAAGGTAAGGAAGTTCAGCTTTAATTGAAGATTCAATTGTCAGTAACTGAAGTTGTATTATAATGGTAGAAAAAAGAGCCTCGCAATTGCGAGGCTCTTTTTAGTGCGAGAGACGGGCTTGGGGGAAGTATTGTGTTCGGCTTCGTCGAGAGGGTTCAAGTCCCCACCTTGTTTCAGACAAAAAAATAAAGAACCTACACTGAAGTGTAAGTTCTTTATTTGGTGCGAGAGACGGGACTTGAACCCGTACGGGATTACCACACGCCCCTCAAACGTGCGCGTCTGCCGATTCCGCCACTCTCGCGAGTGCTTTAATACTATACCACCGAAATATTGTTTTGTCAACACTTTTTTTGAAAAAATTAAAGATTTTTTATTAAATCTTTTAAATTGTTTTTATTTGGTTTTTGATATGTAATCATATAAACAAAAGGTACAAATTAACCCGACCGATATCAGTGATACCGATCGGGTCAAATATATCTTAGAATTAAGCAATGTGGAGGAGCTTTTTGATGAAGTTAAGAAGCATATCAAGGAAGCTGTTCACAACAGTTGTTTGTGTAGAACCGATTTCATTAAACTCATCATCCATATTACCGTCGTCACAAACGAACGCCTGTGTAAGAGTTTTACCGCCTGTGCCTTCAAGCTCTGCACGAACGTAACAGCCGATATCGTCGCTGTGTGCACGAAGCTTAATTGTTGATGAAACAACGTTACCAGAGGTCTTTGTGGTTGTCTGGATAACGTTACCGTCTGCAATCCAGTTGATTTTGTCACAGTTTTTACCGATAAGTGTAATTGTGTCTGCTTCTTCGTCAACGAGAATGCATGTAACCATGGGGTATGCACCAGTGTCGCCGATTCTTTCGCCGTCTTCATATCTTGAAACTGCAAAGAATGCGCCGTTTTCCATAGTTGTTCTTACATTTTCCTGTGAGAATGAGGGCATAACGAAGTCCATAAATGCAGTATCAATATCGTTAAGGTTGTGCGCATCGTTGTTGCCGAAGCCCCAAACATTTCTACCTTGGGGAATAACTACTTTAAGAAGTTCGTCCCAGAGAACACGGTCGTTGCTTGTAGGTCTGTCGAAAGCATTGTATACTTCGATACCGAGACAAGAGTCATATCTTAATAAAAGGTCAGCAAAGAAATTAACGTTGCCGGGGTCACGGGCGATGCTTTCGTCACCTGCTGAACCAAGCCAGTCGCCGGGATGGTTGATGTGAGAAATACCGCCGGCATCCTCAATCATTTTAATCATAGTTTCGAAGTCACCTTCGGTACCCATAACGCCTTCGGTAGAGCTGTTGTTCATAAAGTAACCGTTAATGTGGTTTTTCTGAGCAACAAGGTAGTTACCTTCAATAGCACCTGTTACACAGTTAAGACCGCGATCGGTTGAGCGGTTTGTTAAATCTGTTTTATAAGTGCCGTTCTGTATAGCTACAAATTCTTCTGTTGTAAGGTGGTTCTGGTCTTTAAGCATAACGTAGTTGTAATAATACAAGGGTAAAAGAGTGGGCTGCTGGTCCCATTCAACACCTATAACACCATGGTCAGCAAAAGCGAGAACGTGGAAGTCCTGGTTGTAGTGCTCTTTAACCATATTGTCAAGGCTTACAAGCGCATCGCTGTATGTTGAGTGAGTGTGTAAGTTGGTTTTGTAGTGGTTATCTTCGTTTCCTATGTAAGCCATAACACTTTCATAGAGGTTTGTGATTTTGTAGTCAACGCCCGCTGCGAATACTGATATCTGAGAAACAGAGAAAAGCATTGTTGCTACTATAACAAGTGATACTAATTTTAAAAATGACTTTTTCATTCATCATTCCTCCCTTTTAAAAGATTATAGCAATTGTATATAGGTGTGTCAATAAAAATTTAATGATAGGCTCTGCTGTGTCAAAAAACACCTTCTAAATTTGTCGTAAATGCGAATTGAAAAAAATGAAAAATAAGGCATAATTAATATGTATACTTGTATATAAAGAGAGGGGAAAATATGGCAGTTTTCAAGTGTAAAATGTGCGGTGGCACAATGGAAATTAACAACAACGAAACCGTTGCAACCTGCGATTATTGCGGTGTGCAGCAGACCTTGCCGAAGCTTGACGACGAAAAAAGGGCAAATCTCTATGACAGAGCCAACCATTTTCGTCGTAATAATGAGTTTGACAAGGCGATGGGAATCTATGAGCAAATTCTCAATGAAGATAAAACTGATGCGGAAAGCTATTGGTCTTTGGTGCTTTGCCGTTATGGTATAGAATATGTTGAGGACCCTGCTTCACACAAACGTGTGCCTACGGTTAACCGTGCTCAGTTTACATCAATTTTTGATGATGATAACTATAAATCTGCATTGGAGTATGCGGACGCTCTCCAAAAAACGATTTACGAAGACGAGGCAAAGGCAATTAATGAAATTCAAAAAGGTATACTTGCTATTTCCCAGATGGAAGAACCCTTTGACGTGTTTATCTGCTACAAGGAAACAGATGATTTCGGCAGAAGAACACCCGACTCCGTTCTTGCTAATGACCTTTATCATCAGCTTACTCAAGAGGGTTTTAAGGTGTTCTTTGCAAGAATCACTCTTGAGGATAAGCTCGGCTCTGCGTATGAGCCTTACATATTTGCAGCATTAAACAGTGCGAAAATAATGGTTGTTCTTGGAACAAAGCCCGAATATTTTAATGCGGTATGGGTTAAAAATGAATGGTCGAGATACCTTGCGCTTGTAAAAAACAGCAACGGCAAAAAGATGCTTATCCCTGCATACAAGGATATGGATCCCTATGATTTACCCGAGGAATTTTCACATCTTCAGGCTCAGGATATGAGTAAGCTTGGCTTTATGCAGGATTTAATCCGTGGTATTAAAAAAATTGCACAATCAGACGAACCTAAAACAACAGTTGTTAAGGAAACAGTTGTTACAGGCGGTAATTTGAATATAGAAACACTTCTTAAGCGTGTTTTCATCTTCCTTGAAGACAAAGACTGGAACAGTGCAAATGAATATTGCGAAAAAGTGCTTGATATAGATCCCGAAAATGCCGAGGCTTATTTAGGCAAGCTTCTTGCAGACCTGCGAGTAAGGAAAAGAAGTGACCTAAAGCATGCGGCAGAGTCCTTTAAAAGAAACGGTAACTATATGAAGGCTCTTCGCTATGGTGACATAACCCTTGCCGGCGAGCTTGCTGATGCCTTGGATTACATAGAGGAACGTAACGAAAGGACTCGACTTGAAGGTCTTTATCGTTCAGCCGTAAATAAAATGAATTCGGCTAAAACTGAAAAATATTACAAAGATGTGGCAAAGGACTTCGAAGCTATAAGCGACTATAAAGATGCTAAAGCTCTTGCGCAGGAGTGCCTTGAAAAGGCAGAAGTAACAAGAAAAGATGCAATTCTGGCTGAGGCGGAAAAGGCTAAATCCTATATGGATATTCATAGCCAAGAAACAGCAATCAGGCTTTTCAAATCTGTTTCCGGTTGGGAAAATGCCGACGAGCAAATCCTTGTTTGCAGAAAGAATATTGAGAACATAAGAGCGGCGGCGGAAGAACAGAAACGCCGAGCAGAAGCCGCGAGAATAGAGCAGGAACGTCAGGCTGAAGCAAAAAGAAAAGAAGAAGAGCGTATTGCTGAAGAGAAACGCCAGGCAAAGAAAAAGAAAAAGAAAAAAACAATGGCAATAATGCTGACAATAGTAGCATTAATAATAGCGGCGATTGTTGCGGCAATTGTGTGGTTTGTTGTAATTCTTCCGCAGAAAAATTATGAAAACGCAATTGATTTAATGAACAAGGGCGAAAGCTATCAAGCGTTGAGGGAATTTGACGAATTGGGTAATTACAAGGATAGCGAGCAGTATTTTTCTGATATTATGAAAAGTATTGACAGGGACACAACTGTTTCTGTTGGTCATGGTCATATAGTTGCAATAAAAGAGGACAACACTGTTATTGCAACGGGACTCAATAACGATAAGCAGTGTGATGTGGACGATTGGGAAGATATTGTTTCGGTTTCTGCTGGGTATTACCATACTGTCGGCTTGAAGGCAGACGGTACAGTTGTTGCGGTTGGTAATAATGATGGTGGGCAATGTGATGTTAGTGAATGGACGGACATTGTTCAGATTGCTGCGGGATATCACCATACTGTTGGTTTGAAGTCCGATGGTAGCATTGTTATTGCCGGTTTTGAATTGATGGATGGCTTCAACGAATGGTCGGATGGGTATGTAGAGATATCGGCGGGTTACGATGACTTTGTTGCTTTGGATATGAATGGTAATGTTAATACTGGCTCGGAGCGAAGTTATAGTGCAGGTTATTCAATGGATGAAAATATCATAGGTGTTGATGCGGCAGTTTTCCAGATAACTTGCATTAATCCTGATGGTACCGTTAAAACTCAAAACAATAGTGACGCTGAAGCCTATTCAGTAAGTGATTGGCGTGACATTGTGGATGTAGAGGCAGAATACGGGTTTATGGTTGGTCTTAAGTCTGATGGAACAGTCGTTTCTGCCGGTAAAAACATTAACGGCAGATGCAATGTTGAGGCTTGGTCAGATATTGTTGCCATTTCTGTGGGTGATTATTACACAGTTGGCTTAAAATCAGATGGCACTCTTGTAACGACGGGATATGGTGTAGCTGATGATGGCTTAGATGTTTCCGGTTGGACAAATATTAAAGTTCCGGAAAGCAAAAAAGTCGAAAACCAAGCATCCGAAAACCAAACATCTGTGAACCAGAACTCTGATAAGGGTGAGAAGAATATTGAAAATTTGAAATCAGCAAAAGTTGGAGATATTGTAACCTTTGGATCATACGAGCAGGATGATAATACCGGAAACGGGCAGGAGGATATCGAGTGGATTGTCCTTGAAAAAACTGATGGCAAGATTTTAGTTGTCAGCAAATATGCGTTGGATACAAAAAAATTCCACAATTCTTCCGAGTCGGTTACTTGGGAAACATGTTCAATGAGAAAATGGTTGAATGAGGATTTTGTTTCTCGGGCTTTTTCTGAAGGCGAAAAAGAAGCGCTTTCTACGGTTACCCTTACGAATACTGGTAATGCCACAAATGATAAGGTGTTCTTGTTAAGCGTAACTGAGGCTAAAAAATATTTTACTACAGATGAACAGAGAATATGTGCACCGACAAAGAGTGCAGAGGTTAGGGAAAATGAAAATGCCTCATGGACATTACGTTCCTCCAGCGAGGGCGGAGCGACTGCTGATTATGTCAGTAACGACGGCTCTGTTAAGAGTAGATCTGTTGAAGCGGTTATGAGTTTTGTTCGTCCCGCAATGTGGATTGAAGTTAAATAAAAAGAATACCATAAAACCAAAACACTTCGGAAGATTCTTCCGAAGTGTTTTTATGTGGGAAATTATCTGTGTTAGGAATTAATACATTCCGCCACCCTGTGCGGCTGCTGCCATTGCGGCTGCATTTGCTGCATCTGCTGCGGGGTCGGGTTTGTCGGTTACAAGGCTCTCTGTTGTAAGAACCATTGCGGCAACGCTTGATGCGTTCTGAAGTGCGGAACGTGTAACCTTAGTGGGGTCAAGGATACCTGCTTCTGCCATATCGGTGTATTCCTCTGTTGCGAAGTTGAAGCCGTAGCCTGTTTTACCTGAACGGAGAATACCGTCGATAATAACGGAGCCTTCAAGACCTGCGTTAGCGGCAATCTGGCGAACGGGCTCTTCAATAGCCTTGCGAACGATTTTTGCACCTGTAATTTCGTCTGCATCTGTAAGTGAAGCAATGTATTCGTCAAGAGCGGGGATTGCGTTAAGAAGTGCAACACCACCACCTGCAACGTAGCCTTCTTCAACAGCAGCTTTGGTTGCTGCAAGAGCATCTTCAATACGGAGCTTCATTTCTTTCATTTCGGTTTCTGTTGCGGCACCTACGCGGATAACTGCAACACCGCCTGAAAGTTTAGCAAGTCTTTCCTGAAGTTTTTCTCTGTCGAAGTCGGATGTGGTTGTTTCAATCTGTGCTTTAATCTGCTGAACACGTGATGCAATAGCCTCATTGTCGCCTGCGCCGTCAACGATAATTGTATCTTCCTTGCTGATTTTAATCTGACGAGCTCTACCGAGCTGAGTAACATTTGCGTCTTTAAGGTCAAGACCGAGCTCTTCTGTAATAACCTCGCCGCCTGTGAGGATTGCAATATCGCGAAGCATTTCTTTTCTTCTATCGCCAAATCCGGGAGCCTTAACACCAACGCAAGTGAAAGTACCGCGAAGCTTATTTACA
>JAZRFO010000236.1:0-10506 GCA_045643685.1 Acutalibacteraceae bacterium | reverse complement strand
TCTGTTTGTGCCTTCTTTGAGGAATTCTGAAATATTAAATTCACTTGTACAGTGGCTAACCTGACTGTAGCCTACAAACTGACCGTTTACCCAAAGGTAGAAACAGGATGAAACACCCTCAAAGGTGATAATATTGTCGCGCTGGAGTGCTTCTGCAGTAAATTCAACGTCCTTAAGATAGAATGCACAAGGGTTCTCCTCGGGAACGTGGGGCGGGTCAGTGGGGAAGGGATACATAAGGTTAGAGTAAAGGGGCTTATCCATTCCCTCGATGTCGTAAAGCTGGAAGTTACCGGGAACTTTTACGGTGTCAATACCCTCTGTGGGGGCAATTTCACCATAAAGTGACTCGTCAATATCCTCAAAACTCTTGAAATATTTGAAACTCCAGTCACCGCAAAGGTTGGTCATATAATATGACTTGTTACGGTCTCCTGAAAGTGCATCCTGCAAATTGTCATAGGGGATGAAATAGGCACGAGGAGCTTCCGCACCAACGTGCAAGTGTTCTAAACTTTTGTGGTATGCTTTAAAGTTCATATTGTGTACCTCATTTCTTATTTCAGACAGTTTAAAAATTCATTTTCACTGCCAAAATTTTTAATACATTCCGCCCTCATAGCCTCAAAACAACCCTGAGTAGCGTAACAGTCGGATAATGCCCTGTGGGCGCTTTCATTTAGTTGGTTATAAAACTCAACCATATCGGATAATCTGTGGTGGGGAAGTGTGGGATGAAGCTTTCTGAAAATCTTCATAGTGTCTATGTAGTTGTTTCTGAAAATCTCCGCACTTCTTAGGATAAACCTCACGTCAAACAAGACGTTATGACCCAAAACAAAATCATCACCGATAAAATCAAGGTAATCGGGCAAAACACTACGTGGGTTCGGGCAAAAACGCACCATCTCGTCGCTTATTCCCGTAATATCCGTAATAACGGGCGGTATGGGAAACCCGGGGTCACAAAGCTGTTGAAAGGTGTCCACAACCCGACCATTCCTGACCTTAAGAGCCGCAAATTCAATAATAAGCTCGTTTTCAGGGTTAAGCCCCGTAGTCTCAAGGTCAATTACCGTGTAATCAAGAGGGAAAGAGATGATACCCTTGCCAAGATTCGGGTTAGTCTTTTTAGTTTTGCATTCAAAAAAAGTAATACCATTTTCACATTGTAGCATCGTCTCACCTCATATAGTTAAGAATACCACAATTGCTATTTTTAGTAAATGTAATAAAGTGATGAAAATAACTATTAAATATAGTATATAAAATACAAAAGAATTAGGAATGAGGAATTAAGGGGGCGAAGCCGATTTTAAAAAGTTGCAAGTTGAAAGTGGCAAGTGGGAAGTTTCGGGGCTAACGCGAAGTATAGATTAAGTAGTTGTAATGCGAAGCCTATCATCCCTGTTTTGTCGCAGACAAAATAGGGAGGGGGACCAAAAGCTCCGCTTTTGGTGGTGGGTAGTTCTCTTGCGGTTTTTCTTCAGTAGAATTAGGAATGCGGAATTAGGAATGAGGAATTAAGGGGCAAAGCCGATTTTAAAAAGTTGCAAGTTGAAAGTGGCAAGTTGCAAGTTTCGGGGCTAACGCCAATTATAGATTAAGTAGTTGTAATGCGAAGCCTATCATCCCTGTTTGCTTTAGCAAATAGGGGGCAAGGAACACGACCGCCGCCGGTGGCGGATGCAGGGAGTGTGAGTTGGCGCAGCGGTCAAAATCGTTAGCGACGAACAGGAACGACCAACGATTTTGGGTACCGCAAGAGGGCTGGGACCGCGTAGCGGTGGTGGGTAGTTCTCTTGCGGTTTTTCTTCAGTAGAATTAGGAATGCGGAATTAGGAATGAGGAAATAAGGTGCAAAGCCGATTTTAGATTAAGTAGTTGTAATGCGAAGCCATAAATACACACGATTGGAAATCGTGTAAACTCCTTAGGCGAGTGGTGTTCGAATCCCTCCATAGTTTTTCTGTAAAAAACAACAGACTCACCTAAAGGCAAGTCTGTTATTTTTGGCGGAGAGCAAGGGATTTTTCCGGCGCTTTGCGCCTCTCGCCTCGCTACGCTCGTTGCCGCGTCGGCGAAAACAGTCCACTGGACTGTTTTCTTCCGCAAACTACGTTTGCTCCCTCCTGGTTCGAATCCCTTTCGATTCTGTGAAAAAATCACAGAGCACTACCTGAAGGTAATGCTCTGCAATTCTTTGGCGGAGAGCAAGGGATTCGAACCCTCGAAACGGTTTTGGCCGTTTACACGATTTCCAATCGTGCTCCTTCGACCGACTCGGACAACTCTCCATATAAACTATTCGCTTTTTTTAGTGCCTTGTTATTATAACTAATTGATTTCAAAAAATCAAGTGTTAATTAATAATTTTATTATTTTAATAAACGTTTAATAAATTATTACAATTTTGTAGCATTATTTGACAGTTTTAAATATTTATAGTATTATTTATTAGTAAAATTGGAATTATTATGTTATAAGGGATGAAAGGTTTTTTCCTATGGGCATTTTTATTGATTTAGAGGGACTTGACGGTAGCGGTAAAACAACCCAGACCGAGCTTATCTGCAAACGACTTCAGGCGGATGGTATTGATTACCGACAGATTAAATTACCCGATTACGAAAGCGATTCGAGCATTCTTGTGCGTAAATATCTTGCAGGTGATTTCGGTAAAAATGCAGGGGATGTTAACGCCTACGCCGCCTCCGTTTTATATGCGGCGGATAGGTTCGCATCTTACACCGAAAAATGGGGTGCGGATTACCGTAGCGGTAAATTGATTTTTGCCGACAGGTACACTCCCGCCAATGCTCTTTATCAGATGACAAAGCTGGATAAAGCCGACTGGGACCCTTTCCTTGAATGGCTTTTTGACTTCGAATACGAAAAAATCGGCATTCCCGCCCCTGATAAGGTTATTTTCCTTGATATGCCCGTGGAGGTTTCACAGCGACTTATGACCTCACGTTACAATGGTGACGAAAGCAAAAAGGACGTTCACGAGGCAAACGTTGAGTTTCTTAACGCCTGTCGTGAGGCGGCACTTTACGCAGCGGACAAATACGGTTGGAGCGTGGTTCAATGTGCCGAAAACGGAGAACCCCTTCCCATTGACGTGATTAATGATAAAGTCTACCAAATTTTATTGGATGCATTGAAATAAGGTCTTTTATGCTTGATTTACAACATTTAAAAACCGAACACAAATCTTTGATTGAAAAGTATATTCCTCGTGAATGCAGTCAGATGTGCGACTTCAGCTTCGGTAATCTTTATTCCTGGAGTGCGGCAGAGCATACGGAGTTCTGTGAAAAAGACGGATTTTTATACCTTCGTTCCACCTTTAACGGCGTAACCTCTTACGCATTTCCTTGGGGTGACGGTGATATTAATTCGGCACTATTGGAAATTCAGAAAGATGCCCTCGAGCGTGAGGCGGATTTAAGCTTTTACTGTGTTTCAGAGGAGCAGTTGCCCTACCTTAAAGCCTTTTTCGGCTCGAAACTTATTGTTAAAGAACAGAGGGATTATTTCGATTACGTGTACCTTCGTGAAAATCTCGCAACCCTTAAGGGCAGAAAGTTTCACTCCAAAAAAAATCACGTAAACTCATTCTGTAAAAAATACAACTACGTTTACGAAGAACTTTCCGAGAGCAATTTGGCAGAATGTCTTGAATTTTCACATTCCTGGCATATTATGGGCGAAAGCACCCAACGTCTTGAGGCGGAGCGTCAGGTTATTGACAAGGCTTTCCGCAATTTTTATAAATTGGGTCTTAAGGGCGCGTTACTTCGTGTTAATGGTAAAATTGTAGCCTACGCCTTGGGTGAGCAAATGTATGATAATGAAACCTTCTGTGTTCATTTTGAAAAAGCATCGCCCGATTATCCGCAAGCCTACGCTACAATTAACAAACTTTTTGCAGAAAAATCCCTCGGAGATTACAAATATATTAACCGTGAAGATGACGCAGGGGTTGAGGGCTTAAGAAAAGCCAAATTATCCTATCAACCCGAGTTCCTTGTGAAAAAGTATTATGCAAAAATTATCTGATGTGCGACATCCTCGTGTGGATGAGTATGATTCCTTAAAAGCCCTGTGGCTTAAGTGCTTTGACGATGCACCCTCGGTTGTTGACCGTTTTTTTGAAAATGCCGTAACACCCGAAAACACAGTTGCACTTTTTTATGATGAAACTGCCGTAAGTGTGTTGTATATGGTCGAAAGCACCATTAAAAATAATGGTGTAAATTACAAGGCTTTTTACATTTATGCCGTTTGTACCGACCCTGATTACAGGGGCAGGGGACTTATGAAAAAGTCCTTTGACTTCCTTTTCAGAATCTCAAAGGAACGTGGCGTTGACTATCTTTTCTTGGTCCCTGCGGATGAAAGCCTTTTTACAATGTACAAAAAACTTGGTTTCAAAAACGGTTTCTACTATTCCAAAAGAAAAGTTTATTCGAAGGATTTTGTTTCTCATAGTAAATCTTACGAGGAACTTACCTTTGAAGATTATATAAATATACGCAATTCATTTTCCAAAGAAATTAACCTTGCCACTCTCGGTAAAAATGGCTTCAAAGCCTTTTTATCACCCGAAAGCGAAAACGTAAAGGCTATAAAAATCGGGAACAGTTATGGGGCTTTTGAAAATGAAAGCGGTTTAGTCATCGTTCACGAAATTTTCGGTGACGAAGAAAGTATTTTACAGTGTATTTTTAACTTAACAAAGGCAGATTCTCTTGATGTAAGGTGTGTTCCCCAAAAAGGGAACTCCGAACCCTTCGGTATGTACTTGGTATTGAGCGATGCTCCACCTGTAGAAAATGCCTTTTTCGGTATCCCGTATGGAGGGTAATTTATGTTTTATGTTTTTCTTGCAAACGGATTTGAAGAAATAGAGGCTTTGGCACCTGTTGATTTCCTCAAAAGAATGGGTGTTGAAGTTGTAACTGTGGGTGTCAGTGGTGAGGTTATCAATGGTGCTCACGATATAAAGGTAGTGGCGGATATCCCTCTTGCGGATATTCAGTTAAACGACGAACTTCAGGGTGTAATGCTCCCCGGTGGTATGCCCGGAGCGGATAACCTTGATAAATGCTCCGATGTTCACAGGGCGATAGATTATTGTATTTCTAACAACAAAATCGTGTCTGCTATTTGTGCCGCACCCTTTGTGTTAGGTAAAAAAGGTCTTTTAGAGGGCAAAAATGCAACCTGCTTCCCCGGTTTCGAGGGCGAACTCAAGGGTGCTAACGTTCTCCCGGACGGTGTTGTTACAGACGGCAACATTATCACCGCTCGTGGTGCAGGTGTTGCGTGGGAGTTTGGTGCCGCTATTGGTACGGCTCTCGTAAATAAAGAGAAAAGCGACGGTATTCTTAAAGCAATTCAATGGAAAAAGTAATTGATATAAGACCAATAAAAAAGAAGTTGCGCGCCGAGGCAAGACAGATGAGGCGCTCAATGAGTCCTGACAAGAAAGCATCACTTGACAGGAAAATAAAAAACAAGTTGCTCAATCTGTGGTCGGTGCGCGAGGCAAAAGCGGTTCTTTGCTACGTTTCAACTGAAATTGAGGTTGATACCCGTGAATTTATAAATTCACTTTTGCAAATGGGGAAACGTGTGGCGGTGCCAAGGTGCGAGGGCGAAAAATCCAATATGAATTTTTACTACATCAATTCATTGGATGAACTGGACGTTGGCAGCTTCGGTGTTGACGAACCCGACCCCTCAAAGCATATAATGATAGGTGACACAACTGACTGTGTGTGCATAGTACCTGCATTTATGTTTGATAAACAAGGCTATCGTTTAGGCTACGGCAAGGGCTACTATGACAGATACTTGTCACGTTACAAGGGTTCAACCATTGGTATCTGTTATGGCGAAAATTTAGTGGATGAACTTTTTCACGGTAAGTACGACAGAACTGTTGATATGATAGTTACCGAGAAAGACATTATAAATGATATTAATCAATCGCAAGATGTTTAAAGGAGGTCATGATAATGGCTGATAAATTTAATGATTACGATGAGCTTTTAGGTAAGTTCGAGAGCAAAAAGCCCGATAACACCCAACAGGTGAACAAGGGTACTGCGCCTAAAAGAACTGTTGGTAACTCAAAACCCAATAGCACAACACAAAGAAGAAATGTTTCTGACAATATGACTAACAGAAATACTCAACAGAGTAATCAGGGTTACAAGGGCGGTGTTTATTTTTCAAATCCTCCTCGTAATATTAACAGGGCTGTTAATAAAATGAATCAGGAAAACACAAAACGTCGCGCACCCCGTGGCATTGCGCCACCTGTTGTAAACGGCAAACCGCCCAAGAAAAGTAAGGCTGCAAATTTCTTTAGTTCACCTAAGTTTTTGCGTCCTGTAATCTGCATAGGTGTTGTTGCTCTTGTGAGCCTTATCCTTTGTGTTTATGGTATCGGTTGTATAAATGACGTTCTGAATCTTGAAAAGGATGAAACTGCAGTTGAAATCACAGTTCAGCAGGGAATGACCGACGACGATGTTCTTGATATTCTCCATGATAATGGACTTATTAAGAATAAATTTTTCTGTAAGCTGTTCCTTTCCGTATTTGACCAGGATGGGGAATATATCTCGGGTGGCTACACCTTAAGCCCCTCCATGGGTGTTGAAAAAATGATTGCCACTATGAAAAGTGACTACACCAACGCGGAGACCATAACTCTTACCTTCCCCGAGGGTTATACTATTGACCAGATTGCAGAAAAGCTTGAAGCAAACGAAGTATGTACCGCAACAAGCTTTATCAATACTTTACAGAATGTTGATTTCTCAAATGAATACGACTTCCTCAAGGATATTCCCGATAAGGAAAAGCGTTTCCGTGTGCTTGAAGGTTACATTTACCCCGATACATACGAGTTCTATGTAGGGGAAAATGCATCAAGCGTTGTAAGACGTTTCCTTGACAACTTCGAAAACAAATGGACCGAGGAATATCAGGCACAGGCAGAGGCAAGGGGTCTTACAGTTGACGAGGTTGTAATTATGGCTTCAATTCTTCAGAAGGAAGCCGCAAACTCAGGTCAGATGCCCACTATTGCAGGTATCCTCTACAACCGTCTTGACAGACCTAACGCATTCCCGCTTCTTCAGTGTGACTCTACGGAAGATTATCTTCTTGATACAATCAAACCCGGGCTCACCTCAAGTGTTGAGGACACTCAGCGTTACATTCAGTACCGTGACACTTACGACACATATAGTGAGGCTTGTAAGGGCTTACCCGTAGGCGCTATTGCAAACCCCGGTGACGCAGCTATTAATGCGGCACTTTTCCCCGATGATACAAGTTACCTCTACTTCAGACACGACAAAAAGGGTAACATCTACTACGCAAACTCCTTCTCAGAACATCAGGCAAACGCAAGAAAAGCCGCAAACGCAGATGGTTGATAACTAAATTTAAACACCTGTTTACCGTTTGGTAAGCAGGTGTTTCATCATTTATATAAGCTCAGAAATAATACTGTTTGAAAGTAAAAAGCCTTTTTTAGTAAGTGAAAGGTTTTTGCCGTCAAAGTTTACAAGTCCTTGTTCTTTAAAGAGAGGGGCTTTTTTTGTTATCTTTTTAGCAGGTGACTCACCGTAAAGGGATATTAATTCTTCAATATTAAGACCCTTTTTCAGGCGAAGCTTCAACATTATATATTCCTCACAGTCACCGCCGTAACCGTCAAAAATTACCTTGCTTCCATTTATAAAACCGACCGTGTCGCTTTCAAAATAAAAACGCTTTCCGTCAACAAAAGAGTGGGCGGCGGCACCTAAGCCAAGGTAGTTTTCCAGTTCCCAGTATTTGGTGTTGTGTCGGCTTTCGTAACCCGGAATAGCGAAGTTTGATATTTCGTAGTGTGAGAAACCCGCATTTTCGAGAACTTCGGCACAAAAATTATATGAATCACACACGGCATTTTCGTCAGGGAAATCGTAGCGTTCCCTGTGAGTGTCGAAGAAAGTACCGTCCTCAATTTTTAATATGTATGCACTAATATGCTTTACTTTACAGTTGATTGCAAAATCAAGTGTTTCCTTAAGACTTTCCTTTGTCTGTGAGGGGATTCCAAGCATTATATCAAGGGAAAGGTTATCAATTCCATTGTTTTTTAAAAGTTTAATAACTTTCTCAATTCTCTTTTTATCCGACTGCCTTCCCAGTGCGCGTCTTTCTGCATCAACTGCGGACTGCATACCTAAAGAAACCCGGTTAACTCCGCATTTTTTGAAATATGGGATGAGCGACTCTATATCGGAATTGGGGTTACATTCAACGGTTATTTCGGCATCGGGTTTAATATTGAATTTCTCTTTTGCACTTTCAATAATACGTTCTAAATCTTCACCCTTTAAAACCGAGGGTGTACCTCCGCCTAAATACAAAGTATCTGCCGAAAACTCCTTCGGTGCAAATTCGCCCACACGTCTGAGAGTCCTTATTTCATCAATAAGTGCGTCAATATATCGTTTTTGTTCATCCTCTTTGCAACGATACGAGTAAAAATCACAATAGGGACATTTGGAGTTGCAAAAGGGGATGTGAATGTATATTCCGTTCATCTCGCTCACCTCCACCGATAATATCGGTGTAATTATACTATTCTTCTTTACCTTTTTCAACTGCTTTTTCCATACGTCTTATGACGTAGGAGTTTTTGCAACCGCCCATTGCATTACGACATTTGTATAAGTTAAGACAACGGAGCTTTTTGCTACCGTTGTGGAAGGTGGTTTCCTCAAGAATAATATTTTTATCCACAATATTACAGTATTGCTCGTAAGTAAAAGAATGCTTGTTCATAAATTTTATCACCTTTAAATTCAAATTCTTTTTATATTATGCTCGAACACCTCTTACTATAATCTGTAATAAAAAAATTATTTAAGGCATATTATGAAACAAAAACGGAAGTGATTGTATGTTGTATGTTTTGGGGGCGTTCTATTTAATAGTTGCCCTTTTAATATTTAAAAAAAGCGGTAATTTTTTTAAGGCGTTTTTAACAAGTGCCGTAGGGGGTGTAAGTGCTCTGTGTGCGGTAAGTGCCGTTTCCTTTATAGTTCCCGTAAGTGTGGGGCTTAATTGGTACTCCCTTGCGTTTTCCGCTTTTTATTCTGTTCCCGGTGTGGTGTTTTTGCTTTTAAGCGAAACTTTTATTTTTTAATTACGTCCTCCTTGAAAAAGTGTATAAAAAGTTATATAATCTTTTTATAAACTTTATCCGTTCTCGGAGGATTCTATGGCACGTAATTTTACAAAAGTTCACATTACACCAAAGGGTGAAAAACATATTAAATCAGGGCATCCGTGGGTCTTCGGTGAGGAAATAACCGAAGTAAAAGGCGATTACCAAAACGGCGATATTGTTGACGTTTACACTCAAAAGGACAGATTTTTAGGCTCGGGCTATATTAATGACAACTCAAAAATCAGAGTCCGCATTATTTCACGAAACGCCAACGATAAATTTGACGAGGCTTTTTACGAAAGGCGAGTACGCTATGCTCTTGATTACCGCCGTACCGTTATGGGCGACGAGGACTACAAATGTTGCCGACTTATTTTCGGTGAGGCGGACTCTTTCCCGGGTCTTACGGTAGACAGGTTCAATAATATTATAGTTGTTCAGGTGCTTTCTTTAGGTATCGAAAGAGTGAAGGACTTTATTATCAGAAAAATAGTAGAGGTTCTTCGTGAACAGGGCGAAACCATTGATGCGGTTTACGAGCGTAACGACGTGGCGATACGTGAACGCGAGGGTATGGAACAGTACAAAGGCTTTTATAAAGCCGAGGGCTTGAAAACCGACCTTTGCGGTATTACAGAAATTACCGAAAACGGTATAAAGTACGCGGTAGATTACATAAATGGTCAAAAAACAGGCTACTTCCTTGACCAGAAATATAACCGTATGGCAATTAGAAAAATTGCTCAGGGCAGAAAGGTGCTTGATTGCTTTACTCATACGGGTGCATTTGCTCTTAATGCCGCGGCGGCAGGTGCTAAGCTTGTAACTGCCGTTGACATTTCCGAAGATGCTCTTAGGAGTGCCAAACGTAACGCAGAACTTAATAACTTTACCAATATGGAGTTTAAGTGTGCTAACGTTTTTGACCTTTTAACCGAAATGAAGGAAACAAATTCCTGTGATTACGACTTTATTATTCTTGACCCACCTGCATTTACCAAGAGTAGCGCAACGGTGCGAAATGCATATAAGGGATATAAGGAAATAAATCTTAAGGCAATGAAATTGTTGCCTCGTGGTGGTTACCTTGCAACCTGCTCTTGCTCACATTTTATGCCCGACGAGCTTTTCAAGAAAATGCTCTCAGAGGCATCTTACGACGCGGGAGTTTCCCTCAGACAGATTGAGTGCCGTCAGCAAAGTGCCGACCATCCCATATTATGGAATGTCCCCGAAACAGATTATCTTAAATT
>JAZRFO010000235.1:0-2466 GCA_045643685.1 Acutalibacteraceae bacterium | reverse complement strand
TGTTTAGTAAATTAAAAGGATTTGTGTATATGATTAATCAGGAAAAAATCGACAGAATTAATTTTCTTGCCCGTAAATCAAGGGAAGAAGGTCTTACCGAGGCAGAGGCAAAGGAACAAAAAGCCTTAAGAGCCGAGTATGTTGCCGCTTTCAGAAAATCCCTTGAAACACAGTTGGACAGTACAGTTATTGTACGTCCCGACGGCACTCGTGAAAAAATTGAACGCAAAAGACCCAATAAATCAGACGGAGTAAAAAATTAATGGCTACTATCAGAAAAATGCGTCCCGATGACCTTAAGGCAGTTGAATATGTGTGCCGTATGACTGCGGGTCCCGTTTCTCAGAAGGACCCTGTTATAGGCTACCGTCTTGCAAGAATGTTCTCCACCTATTACGCAAGGGAATGTTACGATACATCCTTTGTTTTGGTTGATGATAATGACACAGTTGTGGGCTACGTGCTTTGCGAACCTAATTACAAAAGATTTCATAAGGTTTTCCGCAAGGTAGACGTTCCCGAAATCAAAAAATTGGATAAAAAAAGTGGTAAACAAGCCTGGCTTTTCCCCATACCCTATGACTTTTTCGGTTGGAAATATCCCGCCCACTTACATATCGATATTATGGACGAATATCAGAGCAAGGGCTATGGTGCAAAGCTTATGGATGCCCTTTTTACTGAACTTAAAAACCGCAAGGTAAAAGGCATTATGCTTCAGGCGGATATCCACAACGAAGGTGCAATCCGTTTTTATAAAAGACTCGGTTTTAAAATGCTTTCAACAAAACTTAAAACCGCTACTATGGCAAAAAATTTACTTTAAGCAGTGATAGTTATGACTCAAAAACCCGTTACAGCAATTATTCTCGGTGCAGGACATCGTTCAATGTCCTATGCCGATTATTCCCTGGCACACCCCGATGAGCTTAAGATTGTGGGTGTTGCCGATCCCGATGAATATCGCAGAAACCACGTGCGTGAACTTTTCGGTTTTCCCGAGGAAAATTGTTTTTATGATGCCGACGCTCTGTCAAAGGCACCTAAATTTGCCGACGTTGTTATAAACGGCACTATGGACGAAATTCACGTTGAAACCTCAATCCCCCTTCTTGAAATCGGCTACGATATGCTTCTTGAAAAGCCATTTGCCGTTAACGAGGAAGAAATGGACAGGCTTTTCGAGGTTGTAAAACGCAACAATAATAAGGTTATGATTTGCCACGTACTCCGTTATAACCCTGTATATGCGGCTATAAAAAAGAGTATAGTTGACGGTGATATCGGCGATATTGTAAATATCCAGACTGTTGAAAACGTAAGCTACCATCACCTTTCAACATCCTACGTCCGCGGAAAGTGGGCTAACAGTAAAAAATGTCACACATCAATGCTTCTTGCAAAATGTTGCCACGACCTTGGCCTTATGAGGTGGCTTATGGGTGTCGATGAACCTGTTTCAGTTTCATCTGTTGGCTCAAAATTCCATTTCAGACCTGAGAATGCACCCGAAGAAGCAGGTACACGTTGCCTTGTGGACTGTCCCAGAGTTGATTACTGCGATTTCAGTGCTAAGCGTGTATATCTTGACCACCCTAACAGCTGGGAGGTTTACGTCTGGAAGGATTTAGAGGATGTGGAAAATCCCACGGACGAGCAACGCTACGAGCTTCTTAAGAATAGTGACTACGGCAGATGTATGTTCAAATGCGATAACGATGTTGTTGACCATCAGAGCGTTATGGTTAACTTCAAAAGCGGTGCAACAGGCACTCACAACCTTGCAGGTGGTGCGGCAGAGTCCTTAAGAACAATTCGCATCATCGGTACAAGGGGCGATATTTACGGTGAGCTTGAAAACAAGTTTGTAAAAATCAAAACCATCAACCCCGAGCCGGGCAAGTATTTCGATGAAAAGTTCATCGACTTAAGTGATACCCCCGATGAAGGTCACGGTGGTGCCGACGAAGCACTTACCGCAGACTTCATTAGATTCATCCGTAACGATAACCCCTCACTTTCCTGCACATCAATAGAAAACTCAATTGCAGGTCACAGAGCCGTTTTCCTTGCGGACAAATCCATGGCACAGGGCGGACAGATAATGCACATATAAATTAAAAAGCCAACGCAAATTGCGTTCCCTTCCGTTATTACATTTCAACTGCTGCTCTTTCTACTGCGAGACCTTTTTTGTAGTTTTCCATAAACTGATTAAAGCTATTTACAATTGCCTCGTCGGGGGCAAGAGTTGTCATCTTCTGTGTTGCGAAAATCTTGTTATCAAGGTAATCGGGAAGTGTTTCACCATCTTCTTTGTTTGAAGCGAATGCCGCAAGGACTGCAACACCCCATGCACCACCTTCGCCTGCGGTTTCCATTACGGAATCAGGTGCATTCATAGCCGCTGCAAGGACACTCTGACCGATAACGGGAGTTTTGAAGAAACCGCCATGACCGAGGATT
>JAZRFO010000234.1:0-2111 GCA_045643685.1 Acutalibacteraceae bacterium | reverse complement strand
TCCGTTAAGAGCACTCGTTGTTTTGATTGAATAGGGATTTGCAAGGCGTTTGATATAAAGTCCGTTTGTGTCAAATCCGCTGTAATAACCACTATTAACTGCGCGTACTGTGTAACGCCAATAAGCTCCGCTTGTTGCCTTTGAATCAAGGTAGGTTGTGCCGTTAACATCACCAAGGTATGTCCAATAGGTTGAACCTGCCCCACGACGATACACGCGGTATGTTGTTGCACCGGTAACCTTGCCCCACTCGATACGCACACCACCTGTAGTATTGATAATTGTAGTGAGTTTGGGTGTGGATGTAACCTTTACGGTCTTGGTAAGAGAGCTATTGTAAGAACTCTCTACACCGTCAATATTATAAGCCTTTGCGCAGTAAACATAATATTTGTTGTTTATAACGTTCTTATCAAGGTACTCTGTACCGGTAGTGGTGGCAATCTTCACCCAGGTGCTTGAACCGGCATCACGTCGATAAACAGCATATCCAGAGGCACCCGTCACCTTATTCCATGTAACCTTCACACCACCCACATCATTGGAGCCCTGTGTTTTGGGTGATGCAGGAATCTGTGCAAGGACAACAGTTTTGTTTTCTGTGCAGATTTTACAGGTATATATACCAAAACCGGTTGATGTTGTTGTGGGTGCAGTGTAAACGATCATTTCACCGTAATCGTGACCACCGGGGATTACCTGCTGTGCTTTAATAACAACCTTACAGTCAGCACACTTTACACCATCGGTCAGTCCGTCAGCCTTACAAGTTGCTTCGCGACCTGGAATTGCAACTTCATTGTGAACGATCTTCTTGTTGTGATATATAAAACTTTCGCCATATTCTTCAACACTTTGTTTCACAAAAGAATAATTGGCTGCAGGTGATGAACAACCGCAAATAATATTTATGCTCTTAGGTTCATCATCTGAATATGTATTCCAGAAAGGAAATGCTAAACCGGGTTTAGTATAATTCTCAACCTCAAAATCAGCCATAACCTTTAATACATGAGATAAACCATTAGAAAAAGAAGTAACAGAATCGGGAATCGTAACAGATACAATATCTTTACAATTTGAAAATGCTAAAAAGTCAATTCCCTTCACACCTTCGGGAATAACAATTTCTGCACCAACAAAGGCGGGTGATGCATAAATAAGTCTTTCAAAATTTTCCGTATAAAGTATGCCGTCTTTTTCTTCGAAATAAGGGTTATCTTCTGCAAGATATACACCTGCATAGCCATCAAAGGACATTGCACCAATATGTTTAACAGAATCGGGCAATGTAATGAATTTTGCACCCGTTGAATCATCCATATATTCAATAATGCTATCAGCAATACCAATAGTTCCTGGTAAAACATCAACATTCATAGGACCGTCATGTACTGCTGCCTCAACAAGCCATTTATCTATGTAATAATAGCCGTTATCCTCAACATAATTCTGTGCCATAACGCCATTTTCACCGATATATTTAACACTGTCGGGAATGTCAATGCTCTCAATCCATAACGAATCTAATGCACCTGCACCAATCTCCCTCAGACCATCCGGCAAAGTGACTTTAGAGGCGTAGGTATCACAAAAAGCATAAGGCTCAATAACCTCAACATTATCACCAACAACAATGCTTCTGATGTCAGTATTATCACCAAAGGCAGCAAGACCAATAACTGTAACGGGCTTGCCGTTGTATGTATCAGGAATAATGAGCTCACTCGGTAAAACTTGACTATAGCCTGTGACAGTATAGGACTGACCATCCTCATTAATCTCATAGGTAAGACCCGGTGTACCTACTAATGAAGCAGACACAGTAACAAGAAGTGTGCCTGAAACGGTACACAGAACCATTACCAATGAAAGAATATAGCATAAACTTCTTTTCATAAAAATCCTCCTGTTTTTACATTTTATCATTGAAATGCAACTCTCTGAGACCCTCAACCTCATCACATATAGGTTTTAGATTGCAGGAATCACAATCAAAATTAACACTGGACATAACGTGGTCGAGTGTTTTTAATATATCGGCACTTTTATGTGATAATTCCTTAAGGAATAAATAGTCGAAAGATTTATGAGTTATAAAACAAACCTTA
>JAZRFO010000233.1:0-7892 GCA_045643685.1 Acutalibacteraceae bacterium | reverse complement strand
CCGATTCCCGGTGCAGACAAGGCTATTCAGGCTGTTGATTTCCTTCTTGATAACAGTCTCGTTGGTAACAACGTTACAATTATCGGTGGTGGTCTTACAGGTTGTGAAATTGCTTATGAACTCTACCTTCAGGGCAAGAATCCCACAATCGTTGAAATGCAGGATGACCTTATTACAACACCTGGTGTTGCTCTTGCTAACACAAGCTTCCTTCGTGACTTCTTCAAGACAAACAATGTTCCTGTTTACCTTGAAACCAAAACAACAGAAATCACAGATTCAAGCGTAACCGTTATGACTAAGGACGGCAAGACTGAAACAATTCCCGCTGACAGTGTAATTCTTTCAGTTGGTTACAAACCCGCTCCCATCGTTGAAAAGGCAAGTAAGCACGTTCATATCGTTGGTGATGCTTCCAAGGTTGGTAACCTTCGTACAGTTATCTGGCAGGCTTGGGACGTTGCAATGAAATTATAATTTAATATTTAATGTTTAAAAGAGTTAACGCCTTTTGGGTGTTAACTCTTTTTCTGAAATTTTTCAAAAAAGCTCATCTTACCTATTGACAGATATAACAACAAATTGTATACTGTTGACAGTGGATAGTAACAAACAATCTTAAAGGAGGCATTGTATGAACTATTACAACGAACAGGATCGCTTGATAGCGCTCTTGACAGATGAGTTGCCCGTGTTACGTGCAGGGCTTAAAATATCACAGGATGAGCTTTCGCGTCGTATAGGTATTTCTCGTCAAACATACTCTTTGATTGAAACTAAAAAACAGAAAATGACTTGGGTTACATTTATGGCAATGATAGCCTTTTTTGAAAACAACAAAAAGTCGAAGGAAATTTTACAATACGTTGGCTTGACTTCCGACGATGCTTTTAAAGCATTGCTTCAGAAATAATTTAGGGGGAGAAAGATATGTCTAAGGAGTTTAAAACCAATTCAATGGGGATAAACGTTATTAAATATGAGGGAGATAACAATACATTCGTGTGGAAGCACCCGGTTGAGGATTTCAATATGGGTACTCAACTTATTGTTCACGAATCTCAGGAAGCAATATTCTTCCTTGATGGTCAGGCACTTGATACTTTTGGCCCCGGTCGTTATACCCTTGAAACACAAAACTTACCTTTCTTAAGCAAATTTTATAAAATACCCACAGGTGGCGTAGCACCGTTCCATTGTGAGGTTTACTTTGTAAATAAAACGGTTCAGATGGGTATTAAATGGGGTACGGATTCAAGAGTACGTTTTATCGAACCCCAGACCGGTATTCCTCTTGATATCGGTGCATCAGGTGAACTTAATTTACAGGTTTTAGATGCAAGAAAGTTACTTATTAAGCTTGTTGGTACAACAGGCGGACTCAACAGAGGTCAGTTATTAGACCCCAATGGTGTAGTTGTTGATAAACATGGCAACAATTGGGAAACCAAAATTCGTGGTTATTTCAGACCCTTGGTTATGACAACCGTAAAGGCTAACCTTTCTGCCGCTATTAAGTCACAGAATATCAATATTCTTGAAATTGACGAAAAGTTAGAAATTCTCTCTGCTGAACTTCGTCAGAAGGTTTCTGCCGGTTTTGAAGAATACGGTTTGTTTGTTCCTCAGTTTTTTGTTACAAACGTTTCTCTTCCCGAAAACGATCTTAACTTTTCAAGATTACGCAAAACTCTTGCCGAATCTTACCTTGGTGTCAGAGAGCAAGAGCTTGCAGCAGAAATCACTGCAGCTGCACGTCAGAAGAAGATTGAAGAGGGTATTACTCAACTTGAACTTGCTAAAATTGAAGCCGAGAAACAAAAACTTGGCGTTGATGTTGAGCGATACAAAGGTTTTGCAGATGCCGAAGTTATGCATGCTAAAGGTTACGACCAGAAAGATGTATTTGCAAGAGATGTTCAGGTTGCTTATGCAGAAGGTATCGGCAATATGGGTTCCAACGGCGGCGGTAACGGTGGCGGAAGTATGATGAGCGACCTTATCGGTTTGGGTGTTGCGGTTAATGCAGCTGCTCCTTTGATGGATAAGGTAGGCGGCGCGTCCAATGGCTTTGCTGCAGCAGAAAAGACAGTTGAAGGTTCCAAGGTTGACGAAAATACATGGAAATGCTCCTGCGGTGCAGATGGTAATAAAGGTAAATTCTGTTCAGAATGCGGTTTAGCGAAACCTGAGCTCTGGACTTGTAAGAATTGCGGTGCCGAGGGTAATAAGGGCAAGTTCTGTGCCGAATGCGGTTCGGCTAAACCTGTTGAAAAGCTTTGCCCCCAATGTGGTGCTAAGGTAACAGGTAAATTCTGTGCAGAGTGCGGTACACCTGTTGATGCAGTTTCTGACACATGGGATTGTGCTTGCGGTAAAAAGGGTTTAACCGGTAAGTTCTGCGACGAATGTGGTGCAAAGAAGGAGGATTAATTATATGAATAATAAAGGTATGAAAATAAGAGGTATTATTAGTATTGCCGTACTTGCATTGTTCTTCTTTGTGTATAACATTAGCGTATTTGTTGTTAACGGTTATTTTACTTTCGGAGATAATTTTAAATATTATAACGGCGTAAGTTTTTGGTCGTCTTATGCATTTGTGCTTTTGGCCTTTGGTGTTGTGGGCATAACCTTCCTTGTTACGGTTTTAGCGAAGGCTGAGCTTAAAGATGCATTCTTAAGATTGCCCATCTTCATTCACAGCATTGCATTCTTGGTTTTTGAAATAATTGTGTCTTCTGTGTTTATGACACTTGATACATTCTTTTATCTTGATTTATGGTATCTTGCTATTCCCGTACAACTTATTCTTATTACCATTCATATTGCAGTCATAGTTTCATCGTTCTTTGTCAAGAGTCATGTTAAATCGGTTGACAATAAGGTAAAAGATAAAACCAACTTTATCAGATTGCTTAAGGTTGATGTTGACGTTATTGCTGAAAGTGCAACAGACCCTGCAGTTCGAGAGGCTTTTGTGGGCTTATCAGAGCAGGTAAGATACTCTGACCCCATGAGTCACGAGTCACTCTTTGAACTTGAAAAACAGATTCTTGAATGTCTTGATTTTGCAAAACGTTGCGTTGAGCAAGGAAATAATGACGCGGCACTTAAGAACTGCCAGATTGCCTCTCGTATGCTTTTTGAAAGAAACGAAAAAACAAAGGTGCTTAAATAATAAAAAACGGAGCAGGAAATCCTGCTCCTTTTTTATGAAAGAATTAGTGTTGCGTTGTAGTCATCTGTGCCGTAATTTCCTGCACTGTGTTTTAAAATATCAAATAAATCGACCTTTTCGCCATCAATGTTTTTGAGATTTAGTCGTCTGAAGATGAAGTTGAATCTTTTGAGGAATCTCAAAAATACGTCACCTTCGGGTGTACCTTCTTTAAAACTCTGGTTACCTGAGAAAACGTCGCGGACAAGTTTTGTTATATAGTCTTTTAAAAGCATCTTTTTTATGGATTTCGGGCATTTTATCCATAATAATCTGCAGAGTGTACCGACTTTGAGTTTGTTAAGTTTTTTACCTATGAATTTAACAATGGGTTTTAATTTGTCATTTTTAATTCCGAATTTTCCCATAATTCTTTCGGGATTTTCTTTCATATCCTCAAGCATATTAAGAATCATACCATCGAATAAGTCCGAAAGATATTTTTCACAGCTTCTGCCGTTTGTATCCCATTTAAAATCGGGTATAGTTTCGGTTCTTATATCAACTGTATTTTTGTCCGTGATTGTAACGAAACGCATACTTGCAGGGGAAGCGATGATTGAGCCTGTGCAAACGTCGTAGAATTTGTTGCCGTTCTTGGTTGTTTTTTCATTAATACTCTGGTTGTGCATGTGACCTGTAAATACAAGGTGCACACCTTCATCTGCGAGTAGGTCGGTTATGTAGGTTGCATTTTTCTGTACAGCGGATGAAATAACTGAGAAGATAGGTTGACCGGGTAAGAGCGGGTAGTGGTTCATTGCGAACATCATCTGTCCGTCTTCACGAGCCTTACGAGCCTGTTCTTTAATCCACTCAAGTTGTTCTTCGTCAAAGGTTCTGTGCGCTGTAGGTGAGCCATCGTTATTAAGGGCTAAAAGGCGTACTCCGTCGGCTATTTGTGCCACGTATGAAAGGTGTTGCCTGTCAACGGCAATGGCGTTTTTGAAGCCGAATTCATAGTATAAATCGTAAAGCTCGTCACGATTTGTTGGTTCAACCTCAAATTTACCGTTTTCGGTTGTGTAGCCGTAGCAATGCTCGTTAAAGTCGTGGTCGGCAGTTACAACGTAAACGTTTTTGCCGTTGTTCTTGAGTTCGTTGAGAAGTTTTATAAAACCAAGGTGGCTTTCTTTTTCACCGTTAAATGATAAGTCACCGGCAATAAGAATGTTATCGGTTTTTTCTGTTTTCTTAAGAAAATCAAAAACGGCATTATTTATTGCTTCTGTTTCGGCAAAGCATTTCTGTTCAAAACGCATAAAATCGTCGTATTCTTTACCATAGGCTCCTAAGTCGTTTTTGAAAAAATGAGTGTCGGTTATTAAATAAAAATTTGCTAAACTCATAACAATTCTCCTTGATTTGATAAGTGTATTTTATCAGTTGTATTGAGTTTCTTCAACATATATTGAGAATTTGTTAACATAAATTTAAAATTTGTTGTAATTTTTGTTTATGTGTGGTATATTACTTCTGTATATATTTGTTCTTTGGAGTTGAATTTATGGATTTCAAAAAGGATTTAGTAGAAAATATATTGCCTTTCTGGCTCAAGAATTCTATTGACTATGAAAATGGTGGTATTTATACCTGCCTTGACCGTGAAGGTAATATTTACGGAACGGATAAAAGTGTTTGGTTCCAAGGTAGAGCGTTATGGGTTTTCTCAAAGGCTTATAATTTAATTGATAAAAACGAAGAATACCTTAAAGCAGCTAAGAATATTTATTCATTCCTCCCCAAATGTACTGATACTGACGGAAGAATGTATTTTACTGTTACCGCAGACGGTAGAGAGCTTCAGAAAAGAAGATATTATTTCTCCGAAACATTTGCTGCAATCGGTTGTGCAGAGCTTTATAAAGCAACAGGGGACAAGGATGTTCTCGAAAGTGCAGAAAAGTATTTTAACGTAGCATACGAGTGCTTTACAGGAGTTCGTAAAAATCAACCTAAAATTAACCCCGATAATATTGACTCAAAAGCTCTTTCACCCGTTATGATTATGCTTGCCACAACTCAGGTTATGCGTAGCATTGACGGTCTTTGGGATAAATATAACCCCATTGCAAAGGCTTGTCTTGACGAAATTTTGAATGGCGGTTACCTTACCGAAAGAGCACTTCTTGAAAGTGTAACCAAAGCAGGGGAGTTTGTTGACAGTCCTAACGGCAGAATTGTTAATCCCGGTCATTCACTTGAAGCTGCTTGGTTTATTATGACAGAAGGTCTTTTGACTGATAACGCAGAGGCTGTTGAAGCTGCAAAGAATATTATTGATATTACTTTACCCTTGGGTATTGATAAAAAGTTCGGTGGAATTATTGCATTTACTGATATTGACGGCAAACCGCCTGTTCAGCTTGAGTGGGATATGAAGCTCTGGTGGCCCCAGTGTGAAGCGATGATTGCATTACGTTTGGCATACCTTAAACTTAA
The DNA here is from genome assembly GCA_045643685.1 of Acutalibacteraceae bacterium. GTDB lineage: Bacteria > Bacillota > Clostridia > Oscillospirales > Acutalibacteraceae > DTU089. The sequence goes on along the minus strand of JAZRFO010000233.1, from coordinate 2,230 downwards.
GGATGAAAAATACAATAATGTGTATAATGAATTAAAAGAATATACTGAAAAGTATTTTGTTGATGATGAATGTGGTGAGTGGTACGGTTACCTTCATTACGATAACACACCCTCAACAACACTTAAAGGCAATATATTCAAAGGTCCTTTCCATATTCCGCGTTTCTATATGATTATGGCGGCAATGGACGAAACTGATGATATAATTTCATTTATGAAATAAGGTCTTGCAATGGATTTGAAAGTATATAATAAACTTTGTTTTTATTCTGATATTACTGAATTTGAAAAAGAGTGTTTCAGTCGTTTGACTTCATACCATTGGGAGAGTGACCCGCCTTACAGACCCGCTACGTATTTTAAAATGGGGGTTGTGGGCGATAGCCTTGTTGCAACTCTTAAATGCTATGAGGAAAATCCCCGTGCGATATATATTAATCGTGATGACCCCATTTATACAGATAGTTGCCTTGAGTTTTTTGTGGCACCTGTTGAGGGTCGCGATGAATATATCAACGTGGAAATGAACTCAAAGGGTACATTCCTTTCTGAGTTTGGTAAGGGTAAATATGACAGGGTGTTTGTGCGTACATTGACTGATAAAGCTCCCTTGGTTGAGGCTTTCAACGGAAGTGACCTTATGGGCTCCTTCTGGGGTGTTACTGTTACGCTTACCAAGGATTTTATATGTGAACTTTATAAAATTGATGATTTTAGTTTTTCGACAGTTAAGGCTAATTTCTATAAATGCGGTGATGAGTGTGAAATACCGCACTATATCGCTTTTTCTCCGGTTACAACTTTACCACCCGGATTTCATAATCCTGAGTGTTTTGCAACATTTAAAAATTGAGGTAGTTTGAAATGAGTATTACAAACAGAACAAATTTAATTGAAGTTATCAAGGCTTTCCCCGCATATGGTAAATATATTGGTTATAAACCCATAACTGATGGGCATATAAATGATACATACGTAGTTGAATATGAGATTGAGGATGGTACAATTGTCAGATATCTTATTCAGCGAATCAATGTGAACGTTTTCAAAATGCCCATTGAACTTATGGAAAACGTTTGCGGTGTTACATCCTTTTTAAGAGAAAAGATTAAAGCAGAGGGTGGCGACCCCACAAGAGAGACGCTTACTGTTTATCCTGCTAAAGATGGTAAAAATTACTACATGGCAGAAGATGGCGGTTGTTGGAGAATGTATAACTTCGTTGAGGATACATATTCAATTAACGAGTTGACCTCTCCTGAAGATTTCAAAAGTGCTGCTTTGAGCTTCGGTAATTTCCAGAATCAGCTTGCAGATTATCCAATTGAAACACTTCACGAAACAATTCCCAATTTCCATAATACACCCTCGCGTTTTAAAGATTTCCTTGAGGCTCTTGATAAAAATGCATCAGGCAGAAAAGATGAGGCAAAACCTGAAATTGACTTCGTTTTAGAAAGAGAAAAGGACTGCTCAGTTATTACAGATTTACTTAATTGCGGTGAGTTACCCTTAAGAGTAACTCATAACGATACAAAGTTGAATAACGTTCTTTTTGACAATAAAACTAAAAAAGGTATCTGTGTTGTAGACCTTGATACAGTTATGCCCGGCTCAGCATTATATGATTTCGGTGATAGCATTCGTTTTGGTGCTAACACCGCTGCAGAGGATGAAAAGGATTTAAGTAAGGTTTCACTCAGTCTTGAATACTTTAAGGCTTATGTCGAGGGTTATCTTGAAACTGCAGGAAAGAGCCTTACTGAAAATGAAATCAAGTATTTACCTTTTGCTGCTAAACTTCTTACATTTGAGTGCGGTATCAGATTCCTTGGTGACTTTATTAATGGCGACGTTTACTTTAAGATTGATTACCCTGAACACAACCTTGTAAGAGCCCGTACACAGTTTAAGCTTGTGGAAGATATCGAGGCAAAATATAATGAAATGGTTGATATTGTTAACGAAGCAAAGGCTAAGATTTTAGGCTAAAAAACTTTTGAAAAAAATTCAAAAAAAGTGTTGACAAATCCGTTTCAATAGTGTATAGTATCTATCGTTGTCGGTAACAAAACGCCACGACAACGAAGCATGGGAGCATAGCTCAGCTGGGAGAGCATCTGCCTTACAAGCAGAGGGTCATAGGTTCGAGCCCTATTGTTCCCACCAAGAGGTGGCCCGGTAGTTCAGTTGGTTAGAACGCTAGCCTGTCACGCTAGAGGTCGACGGT